>JAOULY010000038.1 GCA_029881775.1 Gammaproteobacteria bacterium | reverse complement strand
GCATTGCATCCCGCGCCCGGGCGATCCGGGTGTCGACTGGCAAACCCTGGCAGAGAGCTGGCAACAGCTGAACATGTACGAGAAGTGCCTGCTCTGGTGGACGGAAATCAACCTGTATGGCCTGGAACTGGCGGAACGTTTCGGCGCAGACCGTTACCTGCTGGTTCGCGCGGAAGATATGTTTAATCCGCAACACCCCGCACTGGCATCACTGGTCGAATTCATCGGCCTGCCCTACGAGGAATCCGTCCGGCACGTACAGTCGAAGACCGTCGACAAGCACCAGCAACTGCGCACACCGCCGGTTGACTGGGAGGCAATCAGGCAATACCCGGAAACCATGTCCCTGCTGGAACGATTCGGCTACCGCCTGGATACGATCGATAGTGAGAAAATCAGCCAGCGCTATTTTTCGCAGCGCTGAAACCGGCGTTCAGTTGCCTGACATTGCCCGCTTCATACCCACACCGATATCCGCGGGTGAGCGCACCACCGTGACGCCGGCCGCTTCCAGTGCAGCGATCTTCGCCGCGGCCGTCCCCTGGCTGCCGCTGATGATGGCACCGGCATGCCCCATGCGCTTGCCGGGCGGCGCCGTGACACCGGCGATATAGGACACCACCGGCTTACTGACATGCTGGCGGATATAGTCCGCCGCCTGTTCCTCATCACTGCCACCGATCTCACCGATCATGACAATACCCTCGGTCCCGTCATCGGCCTGGAACAGTTTCAGGCAATCAATGAAACCCATGCCACGGATCGGGTCGCCGCCGATACCGATACAGGTACTTTGTCCAAAGCCCTGGCGGCTGGTCTGGAACACCGCTTCATAGGTCAAGGTGCCGGAACGCGAGACGATGCCGATAGTGCCAGGCGTATGCATGGGACCGGGCATGATGCCGATCTTGCAGGCGCCGGGCGTGATGACACCCGGGCAGTTTGGCCCGACCAGTACCGCATCGGTGTCGCGCAGAACCGCTTTCACGCGCAACATATCCAGCACCGGAATGCCCTCGGTAATACAGACGATCAGTGCAATGCCCGCCGCCGCGGCTTCGAGGATGGCATCGGCGGCAAATGGCGGTGGCACGTAAATCATGGTCGCGTTTGCGCCGGTCGCCGCCACGGCCTCGCCGACGGTGTTGAATACCGGCAAACCGAGATGGGACTGGCCACCCTTGCCGGGTGTTACGCCGCCGACCAGTTGCGTGCCGTAGTCCAGTGCCTGTTGCGAGTGGAAGGTACCCTGCGAGCCGGTAAAACCCTGGCAAATAACGCGTGTATCGTGATCGACGAGGACGCTCATGCCGCACCGGCAGCGGCGACGACTTTTTCAGCCGCCTCCGTCAGGTCACTCGCGGTTTCGACCGACAGGCCGGATTGCGCGATCAGCTCAAGACCGGCGGCGGCATTGGTGCCTTCCAGCCGCACCACCACCGGCACCTCGATCGACACCTCTTCGATGGCCTGCAGGATGCCCTGCGCAATCAGGTCACAGCGCACGATACCGCCGAAAATATTAACGAGAATGGCTTCCACCCGCGGGTCCGAAAGAATGATCTTGAATGCTTCCGCGACGCGGTCAGCGGTGGCACCGCCGCCGACATCGAGGAAATTGGCCGGGGTGCCGCCGTGCAACTGGATCAGGTCCATGGTGGCCATCGCCAACCCGGCACCGTTCACCATGCAGGCAATGTTGCCGTGCAGGCGAATGTAGTTCAGTCCGTGTTGCCGGGCGATATTCTCACGCGCATCTTCCTGCGAGGCATCGCGCAGCTGCGCCAGCTGCTGGTGCCGGAACAGCGCGTTGTCATCCAGGTCTACCTTGGCATCGAGCGCCACCAGTTCACCGCCCGTGGTCACGACCAGCGGGTTAATCTCCACCAGGCTGGCATCACAATCCTGCAACAGGCGGTATACACCCGCCAGCAGCTTTGCCAGTGCACCGACCTGGCCACCCGCAAGCTCCAGCGCGAATGCAAGATTGCGACACTGATATGCCTGCAGCCCCACGGCCGGATTGACGTGCTCGATAATGATGGCATCCGGGTCGCTGGCGGCAACCTCTTCGATGTTCATGCCACCGGCCTTCGAAACCATGAGCGTGACGCGCTCGCTGGTACGATCGACCAGCACGCCCAGGTAAAACTCGCGCTCGATATCCATGGTCTGCTCGACCAGCACGCTGTTGACCGGCAGTCCCGCGGCATCGGTCTGCTTCGTCACCAGGCGCATGCCCAGCATATCTTGCACCGCTGCGGACAAGGCCGCCCTGCCCTGCACCACCTTGACACCACCGCCCTTGCCACGACCACCGGCATGGACCTGCGCTTTCACCACCCAGGCCTCGCCGCCAATCGCATCCGCCGCGTCATCCGTCGCCGCTGTGTTTTCAAGCAGACGCCCGGTCGGCACCGGTATGTCATATTCAGCGAACAACTGCTTGGACTGGTATTCGTGCAAATGCATGACAGGAGTGTGTCAAACAACACAGTCCTGAATCAAGCTATTCATTCAACACATTTCCTGCCGACACTAATAAACGTATGATCGGTCTTGCCGAGTACCGGGAGTCAACCCATGCGCATACTTCTCATCCTCATCGCCCTGGCAATCATTGTCATGCTGGTAAAGCGCATGTGGTTGCCACCACGAACCGGCAGTCAGCCAGACAAACGCCTGCCGGGTGAGATGGTCAGGTGCGGACACTGCGGAATCTACCTGCCGGAGCAGGAAGCAGTACGCGATGGCGATCGATACTTTTGCTCAAAAGAGCACCTTGACGCCGATCACGGGAACAGCTGAACGGTTAACAGCATGCAGTCACACAACACAGACAGCAGCATCACACAGGCATCACAGGATGCACGCACCTGGAATCCGCTGCGCCTGCTGACCTTTTACCGGGTCATTCTCGCCAGCCTGCTGGCAATCCTGTTTTTCGGCCTGCGCGACGAAACCTCCCTGGGGCTCTCTTACCCGGTGGTATATGGCTACACGGTACTTGCCTACCTGGCATTCAGCGTCCTGGCCGGCTTCAGCACACGGCTGCGTGTGCCCGGTTATGAATTCCAGGCAATCACACAGGTGCTGGTCGATATCGGTGCCATCACGTTGCTCATGTTTGCCAGCGGCGGACCGTCCAGCGGCCTCGGCATCCTGCTGATAATCGCGGTTGCAACCGGCAGCATCCTGCTGAGCAGCCACATAGCCTTTGCATTCGCCGCCTGCGCCACCCTTGCCGTCATCGGTGAGCATTTTTACAGCAACTGGCTGACACAGATCGCCGCCGGCAGCGACTTTACCCAGGCCGGCCTGCTTGGCCTGACATTCTTCGTTACTGCCGCCGTGACGGCGCTACTGGTACAGCGCATCCGTGAAAGCGAGGCGCTTGCATACAGCCGCGGTATCGACGTCGCCAACCTTGCCAAGTTAAATGCCCATATTGTCCAGCGCCTGCAGGCCGGCATTATCGTCACGGACCACGATGACAATATCCGCCTGATTAACGACACGGCACGCAAATTACTGCATGCCAGGGATACGTTTGACGGACAATCACTGGAGTCACTGTCTGAACCACTCTATCGCCAGCTGCTTGACTGGAAAGACTCACCGGATAACGAACCAACCCTGCTGTTCCAGGGCGGCGATTCGGACAGCGTACTGCCACACTTCACCCGGCTGGGCTCGGCAGACGCATCCGGCGCGCTTATCTTTATCGAGGACACGGCAACGATTATTCGCCAGACCCAGCAGATCAAGCTGGCCTCACTGGGCAGACTGACCGCGAGCATAGCCCATGAAATCAGGAACCCGCTGGGCGCCATCAGTCACGCTGCCCAGCTGCTGAACGAGGAAAACACACTGGCAGACGCGGATCAGCGCCTGATGACCATCATCCACGACAACACCAGGCGCGTGAATGCAATTGTTGAAAATATCCTGCAACTGTCACGCCCGGAGCGCTCGATTCCGCAAACCATCCGGCTGGCGGACTGGCTGGACAAATTCGTCGATGAATTCGTCCAGAGCGGCACCTGCAACCGGGAGGAAATCACCTGTTCAATGACAGACAAGCACGCTGAAATTCGCATCGACCCGGGACTGCTGCACCAGGTTGTGTGGAATCTCTGCCAGAACGCAGTGCAGCATGGCAAGCCGGATGAAAATGTTAAACTTATGCTGGCAACGGGCCTGTCGACGCACATTGATGCACCGACACTTGATATCATTGACAACGGCCCCGGCATACCGGCAGATATGGCAGACAAGATCTTTGAACCATTTTTCACAACGCGCACCAGCGGCACCGGCCTTGGCCTGTATATCGCGCGGGACATTTGCGAAAGTAATAACATGCGTCTCGAGTATATTCAGAACCCCGGCCAGGGCAGCTGTTTCCGCATCACCTTCCCGTCCGCGCGACATTTACCCGTGACGGCACTGGCCTGACACCCGCATGGCAACGCACCGCGCACTGATAGTCGACGACGAACCCGATATTCGCGAGCTGCTGGAACTGACGCTCGGACGCATGGACATCGACACGCGCAGCGCCGCAGACCTGGGTGAGGCCTATCGCTTGCTGGAGCAAGACACATTCGACATTTGCCTGACGGACATGCGCCTGCCCGACGGTAACGGACTCGACCTTGTCCGTCATATCCAGCAAAACAATCCCGGCCTGCCGGTTGCTGTCATAACGGCGTATGGCAGCATGGATTCGGCCGTCGAGGCACTCAAGGCCGGTGCGTTTGATTTTGTTTCCAAACCGGTCAACCTGCAGGTCTTGCGCAACCTGGTCAACAGCGTGCTGAGACTCACCGATGCATTACCCACGCGCGACCGCCGCAGCCGCGAGACGCTGCTCGGTGAGTCCGAGGCGATGCGCGATATACGCTCGACGATCGAGAAACTGTCACGCAGCCAGGCACCGATCTATATATGGGGTGAATCCGGCACCGGCAAGGAACTGGTCGCCCGCCTGATTCATTCGAAAGGCCCGCGTGCCGACCAGCCGTTTGTCCCGGTCAACTGTGGCGCCATCCCGGCCGAGCTGATGGAAAGCGAGTTTTTCGGGCACACCAAAGGCAGCTTTACCGGTGCCGTGGAAAACAAGGACGGCCTGTTCCAGGTCGCCGCGGGCGGCACCCTGTTCCTTGACGAGGTGGCCGAACTGCCGCTGCACATGCAGGTCAAGCTGCTGCGCGCCATCCAGGAAAAGGCGGTCCGCCCGGTCGGCGCGCAACAGGAAACGGCCACTGACGTGCGCATCCTGTCCGCCACGCACCAGGAACTGGGCGAACTGGTCGAGGCCGGCGAGTTCCGCCAGGACCTGTATTACCGGCTGAACGTTATCCAGCTGCGCGTACCGCCACTGCGTGAACGACGCGAAGATATTCCCCTGCTGGCCGAACACTGCCTGCAGAAACTCTCTGCCAACAACAAGGGCGAGGCACTTACCCTGACCAGCGCTGCCGTTCAGGCACTGGGTGCGTACGATTTCCCCGGCAACGTGCGCGAACTGGAAAACATCCTCGAGCGCGCCACCACCCTGAGCGAGGGTCCGTCTGTTAACGATACAGACCTGCACCTGCCGGCAGCCGGCAGGATGACCGATACGTCACTGCCGCTGACACCGGGCGAGATCCCGCTGGACACATATATGGATAACATCGAGAAAGATGTCCTGATCAAGGCGCTGGAGCAGACGCGTTACAATAAAACCGCGGCCGCCCGGCAGCTCGGCATTACCTTCCGCGCCCTGCGTTACCGGCTAAAGAAACTGGGCCTGGATTGAATCGACCTGTCACCGCGGGTCACGTCACGGTTGAAAGTGACGCAGCACGTCACATTGTGACCCTGAATGTGCGCCAGTTCTCATAATTCGTGCCCTCAAACCCATTTGGAGCAACAAATTCTTGCTGGCTGCGGGACTGCTCAGACACAATCATTCACATTATTTCTGTTGTTTATTAGCTAGTTAACCCAGACACTAGTTACCAGTGACTGGCGCACGCATCAAGTGACAAATAGTTGGCACGCAAAATGAATGTAATTAAACAGCCAAAGATTCCGGGCTGTTGACCGATACCAAGGCTGTCAGGTAACCCGGTGTCGGGCGACCACACAAATCACCACTGCTTGTAACAATTGAGGATGAATCATGAAACAGCAAAAAGGTTTTACACTGATCGAACTGATGATCGTGATCGCCATTATCGGCATCCTGGCCGCCATCGCGATCCCGGCCTATCAGGACTACACCGTTCGTTCCAAGGTCTCTGAGGGTATGAACCTGGCAGGCGCCGCCAAACTGGCCGTCTCCGAGGTCTATGACTCGCTCGGCACCATGCCATTAACGATGTCCATGTACGGCCTGCCGGTCAATGCACGCAGTATCCAGGGCACGTACGTATCTTCTGTTGGCGTGGCTAGCGGCATTATTACCATCACCTACAATGCAAGAGTAGGCGGTAACCCGTCACAGGCCAACAACACCATTACGATGATTCCGGGCACTGCCAATCCGGGTTCCGTAACCTGGGACTGCACGGGCGGCAACGTTCTGGACAAGTATCGTCCAGCCAACTGTCGTTAAGCCAGCTTACCTGGCTAACAGGAAACGCCCCGCATTGCGGGGCGTTTCTTTTTGTGCCGCCCGCATCCACCGCGGGTACTCGCACGCCCGATGTGTTAATTTCCCTGTTCCTGCCGATACAGGCTGTTGTTGGCTTAGCGGATCCCGCCTGACATGACCAGCTTACGCAATCACAAACCGTTTATCGCTTTTCTGCTGTGCGCCCTGCTGGCACTACTGGTGTATTTGCCCGGCCTGTCCGGCGATTACATGTTTGACGACATGTCCAACCTGCTGGACAACCCGGCGCTGAATATCGATTCGCTGGATACCGAACAGATCGCACGTGCAGCACTGTCGATGAAATCCGGTGAACTGCGACGCCCGATCAGCATGGCCAGCTTTGCCCTGAACCGCTACTATTTTGGCATTTCACCATTCTCACACAAACTTGTTAACCTGATCATCCACCTGCTGACCGGGGCTGGCCTGTTCCTGCTGACCCGGCAGATAGTCGCCGCCTGCCGCCTTGGGCGCACCGCCGAACTGTCGCAGGCCATGATCCACTGGTTGCCGGTGGTGGTGGCCGGTATCTGGCTGGTACACCCGCTCAACCTGACCTCCGTACTGTATATCGTGCAACGCATGACCAGCCTGTCGAGCCTGTTCATGGTGATTGGCCTGTGCCTGTATATGGCCGGCCGTCTTAACAGACTGAACGGCCGGCACGGCCTGGCGTACATGCTGAGCGGTTTCTTCCTGTTTGGCGCACTCGCCGTGTTCAGCAAGGAGACCGGCATCCTGCTACCGTTATATATACTGGTACTGGAACTGACCTTGTTCCGCTTCAGTGCCGGTAACGGACGTCTGGACCGGCAGGTAACCGTCTTTATCAGCCTGTGCGTACTGCTGCCGTTGCTTGCCGGCACGCTTTACCTGGCCGGTAACCTCGACCGCTTTGCCAATTTCAGCGGGCGTGAATTCAGCATGACGGAGCGCCTGCTGACCGAAGCACGGGCGCTGGTGTTCTACCTGAAAATGGCACTGCTGCCATCGGTGCAGGCGCTCGGTTTGTATCACGACGATTTCGTGATATCGAAAGGTCTGTATGAGCCATCCTCGACCTTGTACTCGCTGCTGGCGCTCGGCGGCCTGCTGCTCACCGCGATCCTGCTGATACGCAAACGGCCGCTGGTCAGTCTCGGCATTCTCTGGTTCTTCGCCGGCCATGCACTCGAGTCGACGCTGCTGCCACTGGAACTGGTGCACGAACACAGGAATTACCTGCCGGTATTCGGCATTATCCTTGCGCTGGCGGGCCTGGTCACCAGCCTGCCGGTGAAACGCCTGTCACCACTGATACATGTCGGCGCACCACTGCTGTTGCTGGCGATGTTCGCCTCGACCACCTGGCTGCGCAGCACGCAATGGTCGGATAACATCAACCACGCCGTGTATGAAGCACGCCATCACCCGGACTCGGCCCGCGCCGTTTTCGTCGCCGGGCGCATCCATGCACGACTGGTCCTGCAGGGACACGCCGAATACGAGGATGAGGCACAGACTTACCTGGCACGCGCCCACCAACTGGACAGTACCGGCATCATGCCGGCCATCACGCTGGTCAAATTCGGCTTCCTCACCGACAAACCGGTCGATCCGTCCCTGTACGAGGAAATCATCACACGCCTCAGCAACCACCCGGTCTCGGCATCCGATACCGCCAGCCTCGAAATGCTCGCCGAATGTCTCGGGGAAACCTGCCATATCCCCGTAGAGACCGCGGAGCGGATTTTCCTTGCCGCACTGAAAAAAGGGGATTCGCGCATACTGCCGATTTACGGTTATTACACCATCAACAAGCTGGGCAATTTTGACAAGGGGCTGGCGTTATTCGAGCGTGCGGTCGAACGCACACCGGACAAGCCGCTGCTCTGGAAAAACCTGATCAATTTGCTTATGGTCATGGGCAGGTTTGACGAGGCGGAGCAACGACTGGAAGAGTTCATCGCCCTCAGCCCGTATGGCAGCAGCGCCGTCGATTACAGCGCGCTGCAGGCAGATATAAAAGCTGGCCGCGAACAAGCCGGTCAATCCCTTAACGCAGCAGCAGGAACCCGCACACCATGACCTGTGAAATCAGTATTATTTTGCCGGCGAAGAACGAAGCCGAGAGCCTGCAAGTCCTGCTGCCCGAACTGCGCAGTGAATTTCCCGACGAGGAAATCATCGTCATCGACGATGGCTCGACCGATAACACGGTGGATATCTGCAAACAGAATTCGGTCGCCGTCATCAGCCATGTCTATTCCATGGGTAACGGCGCTGCCATAAAAACCGGCGCCCGCAATGCGCAGGGCGCGATACTCGTCTTCATGGATGCCGATGGCCAGCACCGGCCGGAAGACATCAGGGGCCTGGTGGACATGGTCAATAGCGGCTATGACATGGCCGTCGGCGCCCGTCATCTCGATACCCATGCCTCACTGGTTCGCCGCATAGGAAACACCGCGTACAACCGGCTTGCTTCCTGGATGACCGGTTACCCGGTAGAAGACCTGACCTCGGGATTCCGCGCCGCGCGCGCACGTCATTTCAAGAAATTCCTTTACCTGCTGCCGAACAAGTTTTCCTATCCGACCACCAGCACCATGGCATTCTTCAGGTCCGGACTGCCGGTCGGCTACATGCCCATCCAGGCCCGGCAGCGCAGCGGCGATCGCAAGAGTCATATCCGGCTGTTTCACGATGGATTCCGTTTCCTGATCATCATCCTGAAAATCGGCGCACTGTTTTCACCCATGCGCTTCTTCCTGCCCATCAGTGCGGCACTGCTGCTGGCCGGACTTTCGTATTATGGTTACACCTATATGTCCTGGGGTCGCCTGACGAACATGAGCGCCATCCTGTTCCTGTCGTCACTACTGACATTCCTGATCGGCATCGTCTCTGAACAGATCTCCGCATTGCATTACAAGGACATCCATGAAACGCGGCGGCGCACAGCACGCAAATAACCACGTGTCATACCTGATAACAGCATTCACCGCCATCCAGGGAAGCAGACGCACGCCAATTATCCGGACATGAATATTCTTGGATTATCCTTGCAACCGAAATTCTGGCTGACGCGCAGCGAAAACAGCCAGCAGCAGACTGCGAATGCCGCCTGGCTTATGCTCGACAAGTCGCTGCGCCTGGTTATCGGTGTCACCATCGGCATCTGGATCGCCCGCTACCTGGGTGTGCAGGCGTTCGGCCAGCTGAGTTATGCCATTGCCTTCGTCTCATTGTTCAGCGCCGTTGCCACGCTTGGCCTCGATAAAATAGTCGTCCGCGACCTGGTCAGGCATCCGGATCTTAAAGACGAGATCCTCGGCTCCACGTTTATTGCCAAGCTGACCGGCGGCGCCGTGGCGATGGGACTAACGCTGATCTGCATACGCCTGATTGAACCGGACGATACGCTTACCCAGACCATGGTCAGCATCATTGCCGCCGGCATGATCTTCCAGGCAACCGATACAGCAGACCTGTGGTTCCAGTCCCGGGTGCAGTCGAAATACACCGTCTTCGCGAAGAGCTCCGCGTTCCTGCTGCTGTCGCTCGTTAAAGTCGCACTGATTCTCACCGGCGCCGGCCTGCTGGCCTTCGCATGGGCCGCACTGGCAGAAATCGTGATTGCCTCAATTGGCATGCTTGTCACCTTCCGGGCGGTCGGCAATCCGTTCAGCCAGCTGCGCGCCAGTGCCGCACGCGCGAAGCAGCTGCTCGCGGAAAGCTGGCCATACCTGTTATCGGGCCTCGCCATCATGCTTTACATGCGTATCGACCAGGTCATGCTCGGCAAACTGGCAGGTACGGCCGAGGTCGGCCTGTATTCGGCCGCCCTGAGGCTCTCGGAGGCGTGGTACATCATCCCGACGATTATCGTCAGCACCTTGATGCCGGCCGTGACGCGCGCAAAGTCCACCTCACTGGATGATTATTACCTGATACAGAAAAGGCTGTTCATCGGCCTGGCCGGCATCGCCTACCTGGTGGCCATCCCAATGACAATTTTTTCCACGCCATTGATCACTCTCCTGTTCGGCGCGGAATATTCAGGCGCCGGCCCGGTCCTGGCCATCCACATCTGGGCCGCCCTGTTCGTGTTCCTCGGTGTCGCGACATCACCGTGGGTGGCCAATGAAGGCCTGGCCAGGTATCGCCTTTACTGCACCGCTGCAGGCGCTGCGCTGAATATTTTTCTTAACTACCTGCTGATACCCGGCTATGGCGCGCTTGGCTGCGCGCTGGCAACGACCCTGTCTTACGGGTTCTCCGCGTGGCTTGCCAACGCCTTATCCAGCAAGACACGCAAA
>JAOULY010000357.1 GCA_029881775.1 Gammaproteobacteria bacterium | reverse complement strand
CGCACGGCGCACCCTACGATGTTTATTTAAATGACGGAAGTTATCCGAATCTGTAAGCACACGAACACCGCATCAGCGGGGCTTTCTGTTTCATTCGTAGGGACAGTGCCGTAGCCCGGATGCAACGCAGTGGAATCCGGGGAGACACTCCCGGATTACGTTTCACTCCATCCGGGCTACGGTTGTGGAACTGTAGTGCGGGGGTGCAGCAGGTGCCCCTGCCTTACAATGTCTGATTCATACAGAAATACTATCAACGGGGCTGTAAAAAACAGGATATTCCTGGCGGGCGTGTTACTCAGTCCCGAAGGAGACGCCCGCCCAACCGATGCTTTGACTAATACAAATGTATTGTCCGATGTGATGGCCGGTTTCCGGATGGATTCTCACGAAATGCATGGGTTTATGCTTCCTGTATTCGTGAGCACAATTTCTTTAGCTATACCGGTTCTGACATCTTGCGATCGCGAACCGTGTGAGCAACGCCGGTTATGACTGGTTCGCCGTGGGCGAGAACATCGCTGCCGGCCAGCCGATTGTCACCAAGGCCATCGTTGGGCAGTTCCGTCCGTGACGCTGCGTTACTTCAGTTCAATATCGAGGGCATCAGTACCAGGATGTCGGCTACGTTGATCACTGTATCGCCGTTGATATCAGCCAGCGTCGCTTCCAGCGCCGTGGGCTGGATTACACCGGTCACCAGGCGGAAAAGCACCAGCAGGTCGCCGGTATTGATCTGGTTGTCCGGATTTCCGCGCGGCGCGAGGTCACCCACGTTGGAAACCACCGGGTCGGTACCCAGGTCCTGCTCGCCATCCACGAACCCGTCACCGTCCGCGTCGATCCCGCCGGGATAAGCGGCCAGGGTCACCACGCCACCCGGACCATCGGCCAGCCCGTCGCCGTCGGTGTCCACGTTGTTCGGGTCGGTACCGGTGATGTTCAGTTCATAGCCGTCGTCGAGCCCGTCACCGTCGCTGTCGATCACCTCCACGGCGCCCAGGTCATTGGCGGGGCCGGTGGGTCGTGCGATACCGCGCTGGTCGTCGGGGGGCGTGCCCCCCGGAGTGATCGCTGCGTCAATGGCCGGTGAACCGTGGAGCGGTAACAGGGTCTCGGAAGGCCCGGTGTAATCACCGAGCGGTGCGAGCACGGGGTCCAGCGGACTGGCCGTGGTGCCGACCAGTGGCCCTGCGGGAAACACGCTACTGACGGTGTCGTTGTCGCCGATCAGGTTGGCGCCGGCGGGGTTGATCGTACCCGCATTACGGTTACCGATGTCCGGGCCGTTACCGGCGGCCGGACCGTTGTTTCCGGCTACGATGGAATTTTCGAGATCCAGGGCAGCGAGCGGGCCGTCGTTGACGATACCACCGCCGAAGACCGTCGCCGTATTGCCGGAAACCGTGGTGTTTCTCAGCACAACATTGCCCGACTCATTCACGAGACCGCCGCCTGCATTGCCGGATGTATTCGCGGCGAACGTGACATTGAGCATCAGGAGATTGCCAAACACGTTGTAGAGACCGCCCCCCTTGCTGGTCGCGTGGTTGCCCGCCACCGTGCAGTATGTCACGAACAATATGCCCCCATCGTTGTGGATACCAGCGCCATCACTGGCCGAGCCTGCCGTGATCGTGAGACCGCTGATCGTTCCGAAACTGCCGGCCGTCACCTGAAACACGCGTGATGCATTGTTGCCACTGATGGTAATGCCGTCGGGCAGACTCGTAGCATTGATAACCAGCGAGAATATCTTGTTGATCACCAGCGGGCTGCCACCCAGGGTGATGGTCTGCCCGGACAGCGCGGGGTCGAAGGTGATCTCGTTATCGACTGCGGTTGCATTGGCAATTGCCGCGCGCAGTGAGCCGGGGCCGCTGTCGTTGGTGTTCAAGACGAGCCCCGCCAAGACCGGGAGGGGGATGTTTAAAATGACGAGGAGTGCGAAGGCGGCACCCGGCCAGCGTGATTTATCCATGAGGGAATTCCAGGCAATTGATCGTAGGCAATCAGCGTTTTTTACCTTTAGTCTCTTTATCTATTATCACAGTCGCGCTGGTAACGCATCGTCCGAAAGTCGGGGGTGAAAAAATCCGGCACCCTGCAATCCAGACTTTATAATATAAATCAGTGTGTTATGAGCACCCCGGAGCGTGGCGAGGTGGCCCGGGCTTGCATCCGGGCTTTCGCGCATGCGTGGCCGGCCCGCCAATGACCACCACGGGAAAGAAAACCACGCGCATGCCTTCGATGATGCCGGCAACGGTAACTCCACCAGTGATCTGCAGGATGATGGTGTGCACTTCTCTGTGAGTTTTTCTGCATTCTGAGCGGCATCACCACGGGCGTAACCGGGCCAGGTCCGTGTCACTGGTCCAGCGGTCCGAAACCGCCGGGTGGCCTGCGGTGCAGTGTTGCCTGTTCGTACGCGAAAGCAAACTGGAACAGCGTGTGTTCATCGAACGGCCGCGCCAGCAACTGTAACCCCAGTGGCAGGCCGTTAGCAGTGAAACCCATTGGCACGGTAATGGCGGGCTGGCCGGTGTGCGGCGCGATAACCGGGCTGTTGTTGCCGTGCGGGCTCTCCAGGTCACCAACCTTTCGGGGCGGATTGTTCCAGCTGGGGTAGATGATGGCGTCCACGCCGGCTGCGTCCATGGCCGCCACGACTGCCGTCAGAAACTGCTTGCGCCGCGGATCACCTTCGACGTCAACACACGGCGGATCCTGTTGCTGCGGTGCGCCGGTGACTGACATTGCCCATTCCATGGCCTCCGCGCTGCCCGGCAGGTAACGCCGGTCACGGTCGACCTCATCGAGTGAGCTTATCGGCGCCGCGGCGCCCAGCGTGTCCAGGTAGTTTTGCAGGTCGTACC
>JAOULY010000356.1 GCA_029881775.1 Gammaproteobacteria bacterium | reverse complement strand
TACCTCCGACGCACTGGAGGCAATCAAGAAACTGTTTACGCCGGAGTTCAGGAATCGACTGGATGCGATTGTGCAGTTCAACTCGCTCGACCCGACGGTAATAGTCCAGGTTGTCGACAAGTTCATATTCGAGCTGGAAGCACAATTGCAGGACCAGCAGGTGACGCTGGAAGTGAAGGAATCGGCCCGCCTGTGGCTGGCGGAGCGTGGCTATGATCCGAAGATGGGCGCACGTCCGATGGCGCGGCTTATTCAGCAATACATAAAGAAACCGCTGGCCGAGGAACTATTGTTCGGTCAACTCGCCAAGGGCGGACACCTGGTAATCAGTAGCGGGGACGACGGCCTGGCTTTCGAGATCAAGGGTAAGGAAGTGCCGGTTTCCTGAGTCTGGCCGGCGGCAAGGACTAGCGTGCGCGGTAGGTAATACGGCCTTTCGACAGATCGTAAGGGGTCAGTTCAACAGTGACCTTGTCACCCCTGAGGATGCGGATGTAGTGTTTGCGCATCTTGCCGGAAATGTGTGCAGTCACGATGTGACCGTTTTCCAGCTCGACCCGAAACATGGTGTTTGGCAGGGTTTCGACAACCGTCCCTTCCATTTCAATGTGATCTTCTTTCGCCATATGCCTTCAGTCTGGATGAATCAGCCGCGCATTATACCTGAATTCGGCCATAGTCAAACGCCTTAATTAGGCCACCAGGCGGCAGTGTCAGTTGTCTGCGGGTCCCGCTATCCAGGGCGAATCGGTCATTTGCCGGGTTTCACTCGCCAGCAAGCGGGTGAAGTCGGGGCGCGGAATCATCATTGCACCCAGGCTTTCCAGGTGATCGGTATGTACCTGGCAATCGATTAGCCGGTAGCCACTGGCTTGCAGCTGTTGCACCAGCGTGACGAATCCGACCTTGGAGGCATCGGCGACGCGGGTGAACATGGACTCGCCGAAAAACACATGCCCGATGGCGATGCCATACAAGCCGCCCACCAGTTCACCGTGCTGCCAGCATTCCACCGAATGCGCATGTCCCAGTTCATGCATGCGTCTGTAGGCCGACTGCATTTCAGTCGTAATCCATGTGCCGGCCTGCCCCTGACGCGGTGCGGCGCACGCGTCGACAACCTGTGCGAAGGCAGTGTCAAAGGTGACGGTGAAGCGTTGTTTGCGCAGCGTTCTGGACAGGCTGCGTGAAATCTTCAGCTGTTCCGGGAACAGCACCAGTCGCGGGTCGGGCGCCCACCACAGGATTGGCTGGTCCGGCCCGAACCACGGAAAAATGCCGTTACGGTAGGCAAGCAACAGACGCTCGGGCTTGAGATCGCCGCCGACGGCGAGCAGACCGTCCGGTTCGCGCAGGGCCGTCTCGACATCCGGGAAAAATATTTCCGGGCTGTCCGGGTCAATCCAGTAGGGTGCCGGCCCCTGGTTGCGTGTCATGCTTGTTCACCTGCGCTGCGGCAATCATTCGTTATTACCATCCTGCCTGAAAGGAGAGGTCAGCTGCAATTCATCATGATAGGCAACCATCATTTCGTGTTCCTCGACCAGGAAGCGGGCGATCGCATCCCGGAAGCGCAGATCGTTGATCCAGTGGGCTGACCAGGTATAGGTCGGCAGGAAGCCGCGGCTTATCTTGTGTTCACCCTGCGCGCCGGGCTCGAACAACTGCAGGCCGTGGCGGATGCAGTAATCGATACCCTGGTAGTAGCAGGTTTCGAAATGCAGGCTGTGCCAGTCCTCACGGCATCCCCAGTGGCGTCCGTACAGGGCATCTGCTCCACGCAGCATGATGGCGCCGGCAACCGCTTCCCCGGACTGCATGGCGAACACCAGCAACAGCTGTTCACCCATGGTCCGGCTGATCTCGCGGAAGAAATCCAGCGTGAGTGTCGGGACGCCCCATTTGCGCTCAAACGTGGAGCGGTAGAATTCAAACATGATTTGCCAGTCTTCATCGGTCATTTCATGGCCGTGCAGGCAGCGCATTTCAATGCCGGCCTCATAGACGCGGCGCCGCTCGCGGCGGATCTTCTTGCGCTTGCGCGAACTGAGGGCGGCGAGAAAACCCTCGAAAGATGCGTAACCGTCATTGTGCCAGTGAAAATGACAGCTGGTACGACGCAACAAACCGAAATCAAGCAGACGGTCGGTATCCTGCTCATTGGTGAACAACCAGTGCAGGGTGGAAGCGCCGGACTCACGGGTGAGTGACAGGGCGGTTTCGATCAGTTGTCGGGTGACCGCCGGCCTGTCCGCCTGCGGGTCGACCAGCAGGCGGTGGCCGGTAACCGGGGTAAACGGGATGGAGGAAACCAGCTTGGGGTAGTAGTTTATGCCGTTGCGCTGCCAGGCATCGGCCCATGCCCAGTCAAACACGAACTCACCGTAGGAGTTGTTCTTTTCATACAGTGGCGCCATGCCGCAAAGCCGGCCGCTGTCATCACGCACCGTGATATGAACGGGTAGCCAGCCATGTTGCTCGCCAACACAGTGATGCCGTTCCAGCGCAGCAAGAAACTCGTGACGTGTAAACGGATGATCGGTACCGGCTACCCGGTTCCACTCGGTGGCCGGGATGGACGTGATGTCCCTGACGATGTGCGTTTGCACGGGCGGGACAGGGACTCAGTCCCCCTGTTCATGCGCAAGATTGTCCAGGTAGACCTCGGCATCGAGTGCCGCCATGCAGCCGGTGCCGGCTGATGTTATGGCCTGCCGGTAAACATGGTCGCTGACATCGCCGGCGGCAAATACGCCGGCAACGCTGGTTGCAGTCGCCATGCCCTCGAGACCGCTTTTAACCTTTATGTAGCCGCCGTTCATGTCCAGCTGCCCGTCGAATATTTGCGTATTCGGCTTGTGGCCGATAGCGATAAAGACGCCATGTACATCGATGTCA
>JAOULY010000355.1 GCA_029881775.1 Gammaproteobacteria bacterium | reverse complement strand
TGGCGCCCACCTTCGTAGCCTTTACACCCTGGACCTCTCTGCAACACTACCTTGCACTGCTTGCTGACATTCTCGACCTGCAGCTGGTCGAGGCAGTAGCACCCGTGCAACTGTCCATTCGCCTGCTGGTGCCGGCCGGTTCGCATATTCTCAATGTAGATGGCAGCGACGCGCTGATCGGGCCGTTCGACCCGACAATTCTCGGCCACCCCTGGACGCACCCGGACCCGCGCATGGACGAATTACAGCGAAGCGTACAGGCGTGGGTACAAAAGGCCGAGGCAGAAGAAATCCCGCGTAGCGCCATTTTCGCCGAAGTCTGGCGCCTGGCGCATACAGCCGCCGGCATCACCGCACCGCCCGTACACATCGACCCGCAGGGCAGTGCCGTACCACGCCTGTCCGAGAACTGGTACTGCTGTGCCGAACCGACCTGTGAACAACTGGCCTCGTTCTGAGCGAGCGGTCACTTGAAACGCATTATATTCACGCACGGCAAGAACCCGAAGCCGCCACCCGTCACGCACCGGCAATTGTTACTGCGTTGCCTGCTGCACGGCGTCGGCAAGGTTGATCGCGAGATCGCCACCGAGATCGAGACCAGCGACTGTTTTACACTGGTATCCTGGAGCCATCTTTTTTACGACCGGTATCGCGACAGCGACAATGAAGCGACCTGGGTCAACCGCATGCTGGCCGGGACCGATCCGCCGGCGGACGTAAGCGCCGCGCGGCCGCTGAAATACCGTGCCGCCAAGGCCATGTATACACTCGGCGACTACCTGCCCTGGATGATTCCACTGATACCGGACCCGCGGGTCAAGATTTCGATACAGGAGACCGCGAACTATTTCTGCAACCAGGGCAATGCTGGCTGTCATATACGCCAGCTGCAGAAGGCACCGTTGCGCGAGGCCGCGCAGCGTGGCGAGCGGGTGCTGCTGATTGGCCACAGTATGGGGTCGATCATTGCCTACGACTCGTTGTGGGAACTGCAATACCTGGAGGGCTTCGAGTCCTGTGTCGATCGGCTGTTGACGCTCGGCAGTCCGCTGGGCATGAACTACGTGCAACGCCGGCTGGCCGGTTGTGATGCAAGGCACCTGGGCCACTATCCCTGTAACATTAATGACTGGGTTAACATATCTTCGCGCGGTGACCTGGTCGCACTGGACCCCTCGCTGGCAAATGATTTCCGGGCAATGGTCGACAACCAGTGTGTAAACTCTATCCGGGATATGCGTAACGACATCATGAATAATTACCGCGACGACAAGGGTCTCAATGTACACAAGTCCTACGGCTACCTCGCCAACCCGCACGTGGCGCAGGTAATTGCGGACTGGTGGAGCGCCGCTTGATCGATATCCTGATCGGCCATCGCGGCGAACCCGAAAGCTGGCCGGAAAATTCCCTGGCAGGCTACCGGGAAGTCCTGCAGGCCGGTGCCCGCTATATCGAAACCGATGTGCAGATAACCGCTGATGGCGTGCCGGTGCTGTGTCACGATCCCTCGTTGCTGAAAATCACCGGGCACGACCTGCCTGTTACAAAGACAACGTCTATCGACGTGCTGGCCCTGCCTGCAGGTTACCCGGAACGTTTCGGTGAACGATACAAAGATTACCGGATCGCAACGCTGGCGGAATTCGCGTCACTGCTTGCCCGTTGGCCGGATGCGCATGCCTTTGTCGAGATCAAGCATGCCAGCGTGGTTGCCTTCGGTGCCGGGAAAGTCATCGACATCATGCTGGAGGCGCTGGCTGATGTGCTCTCGCAGTGCACACTGATTTCGTTCGAGTTCGAGCCACTGCAACACGTACGCGACCGCACCCTTATGCCGATCGGCTGGGTAGTGCCGCACTGGAGTGATGACAGCCGGCGCATGGCCGGGTCGCTGGCGCCGGAATTCCTGTTCATTAATAAAAAACGCCTGCCGCCGCCACCGGCACCGTTGTGGGATGGGCCGTGGTGCTGGGTGGTCTATACCGTCAACGAGGCGGACGCCATAGCGCCGTTACTTGCGCGCGGTTTTCAGCTGATCGAAACCAATGTCATTCGCAGCCTGCTGCCGGGAAGAGCCGGGCATGACTGAACACTACGATGTGGTCGTGGTCGGCGGCGGCATTCACGGTGTCGGCGTGGCACAGGCGGCGGCCTGCAACGGTTACAGCGTACTGCTGCTTGAGTCGGTTGCACTGGCCAGCGGCACCTCCAGCCGTTCCAGCAAGCTGGTGCACGGCGGCCTGCGTTACCTGGAGGGCTACGACTTCGGCCTGGTGCGCGAAAGTCTCAGGGAACGGGATATCCTGCTGCGCATAGCGCCTGATCTGGTGCGCCTGCAGCCGTTCCATATACCGGTTTACCCGGATACAACGCGCCGCCCGCTGCTGCTGCGCGCCGGCCTGTCCCTGTATGCCTTGCTGGACGGCCTCGGCCGTGCGAGTCGTTTCAGTGTGCTGCCGAAACAGTCATGGGACAGTCTTGATGGCCTCGATACCCGGCAATTGCAGGCCGTGTTCCGATATCATGATGCACAGACCAATGATGCCGACCTGACCCGTGCCGTGATGCAATCGGCGCTAGAGCAGGGGGCTGAACTGGCCTGTCCGGCGGAGTTCAGCGCGGCACGTATCACGCCGGCGGGTTGCGAGATCAGTTACCGGTCACAGAACAGCGAACAGCATTGCATGGCCCATGTGCTGGTCAATGCCGCCGGCCCGTGGGCCGATGCCGTGGACCAGTGCATCGAGCCGCGACCGACAGCCTTCCCGGTCGACCTGGTGCAGGGGGCGCACCTCGTCATGCAGGCGCCGTTACAGGCAGGCTGTTACTACGTCGAGGCACCACAGGACCGCCGCGCGGTCTTCCTGTTACCCTGGGGCGAGCATTCACTGCTG
>JAOULY010000037.1 GCA_029881775.1 Gammaproteobacteria bacterium | reverse complement strand
GTGGCGGGTTTTCTGTTTGTGAGTTCAATCGCGGTGTCGTTCAAAGAACGGCAGGGTTATCACTACGCCGATTCCAAGGCGCAGGCCGAGCAGTTGCTAATGAACAGCGCGTTGCCGTGGTGCATCCTGCGACCAACGATCATCCTCGGTGAGGGTTCACCCATCTGGGACAGTTTCCGTCAGCTTGCCGGCAAATCGCTGATTGTTTTGCCGGGTAATGGCCGTACCCTGATTCAGCCGATTGACGTGGACGACCTGGTCAGCCTGGTGCTGGACATAATCGGTGAGCAACGCTTCAACCACGAGGTGCTGGAGATCGGTGGGCCGGAAACGCTCAGTCTGGATGACTTTGTGCAACGCATTCACCATGCCTGCTGTGGCGGGAAAGCGCGCATTGTGCATTTGCCGCTGGGCCTGGTGCTCACGCCCTTGCGCCTGGTCGAGCGCGTGTTTCCTTCGCTGCTGCCGGTGTCATCCGGACAATTTGCCTCGTTCAACAATGACGGAACGGTGACGGCGCATGCGCTGGTGAAGCCGGCCGCTGGCAAGATGCGTGATGTCGGTGAAATGCTGCAACGCCTGACCGGTTGCGAGGCACATGACTGAGCGGGCTGAATTGCTGACGGAGTGCCGGATTTTTTCACGCTACCTGGTCGATACTGATCCCGGCAACTATGTGTGTGACAGCTACGTGGCCGCTGTCCGTCAGTTGCGCGAATCGCTGTCCCCGACATCTTCATTTGACCGCCTGCTGCTGAGGCTGGCGCGCCTGCATCCGCTGATAACACGATCGGTGGATGTCTATGCGCGGTTCTTTGCGCCGGCTTCATCGATACGCCGCCGGCTCATCACCCTGTTGGCGATCATCGAAAGTGACGGCACAATGCTCGATCGACTCGAGCGTCCCGACCAGGCCGGTTTGCCCGGCTTTATCGGTGGCATGCTGTGGCGTTCGCTGCTGCTGGTTGTGCTGCTGTCGATCGCCATGCTGATCCTGTTGCCGGTGCAGTTGGTAACGGGCAGGCCAGCGCGTGGACGCCCGCAGGCATGAAACGGATTACCGTCATCGGTTCGGGACCCAGCGGGGTCCATTTCGCGCGCGCGGCATTGTCCCGCGGGTATGCGGTGGAGATGATCGATGTCGGTTACGCGCCATCACCGCCGGTCAGTCCGGACGCGACGTTCAACGAGATAAAGACCGGGCTCGATGACCCCGCCGGGTACCTGCTGGGGACAGCGTTCGAGGGCATCCTGTTACCCGGCGAGCAGGAAGAATTCTACGGCGTTCCGCCGAGCAAGGCCTATGCACAAAGGCAGGTGCCGTGGTTACAGACGCGCAGCCGGAATTTTGCGCCGATGTTTTCGTTCGCCCGGGGTGGCCTGGCAGAGATGTGGACGGCCGGTTGCTATCCGTTCAATGACGCCGAGTTGACCGCTTACCCGTTTGATTATGCAGCGCTGGCGCCGTATTACGCAGACGTCGCCGGCAATATCGGCATTAACGGCGAGGCCGACGACCTGGCCGGTTTTCTACCGGTGCATGACGGTTTGCAGGAACCACTACGACTGGATGAGCATTCGGCCCTTTTGCTCAACCGTTATGCGTCGAAACGCGAATACCTGCAGCAGATACTGGGCTGTCATGTCGGGCGCGCACGCCAGGCGGTACTGTCACGTGATATGGGTGAGCGCAAGGCCTGCCGCTATTCCGGCCGTTGTATCTGGGGCTGTCCGACGGATTCGATCTATACGCCGTCCCTGACGCTTGATGAATGCATGCGCTCTGCGCATTTCACCTACCATGGCGGTTACTACGCGACGCACTTTTCGTGCGGGGATGACGGCCAGGTACGCGCGGTGTGCGCGCAACCACTGGACGGCGGTGAGGTGCGTGAATTCCCGGTCGACACGCTGGTGCTCGCCTGCGGTGCGCTGGGCACATCGAAGCTGTACCTTGAGTCGGTCTATCGACAGACCGGCGAGGTGAAGGTATTACGTGGCCTGATGGATAACCGCCAGTTGCTGGTGCCATTCCTGAATCCCGGCATGATCGGTCGGCAATACCAGGCGGACAGTTATCAATATAACCAGCTTGCCATCGGGCTGACGGGAGATACACCGGAAGACTATGTGCACTGCCTGGTGACAACGCTGAAGACGGCCATGCAGCACCCGGTGATCGAACGCTTCCCGCTGGACCTGCGCACCGGTATACATGTAATGCGTAACATCCACGCCGCGCTCGGCGTTGTGAATGTCAATTTTCACGATACGCGCCGGGATGATTGCACGCTCACGCTGGATGTCGGCGAGGGTGCCGACTCTCCGCAACTGGTGCTGGACTACGTCCCGCCGGCCGGTGAGCAGGAACGTATTAAACAAACCGTGCGGCGCCTGAAAAAGATCCTGCGCCAACTGGGATGTTTTGTACCCCCCGGCATGGTGCATACCCGGCCGATGGGTGCGAGTGTGCACTATGCGGGGACCCTGCCGATGTCAGTCGAACCGCGGCCCATGACGGTGTCAGCCGAGTGCCGCAGTCATGATTTTCCGAACCTGTATATCGCGGACGGTGCAACCTTCCCGTTCCTGCCTGCCAAGAACATCACCTTTACCCTGATGGCCAACGCGGCGCGGGTGGCTGCCTGTATCGACTGAAGCAGGATGGCGGGAAACCGCTTCCCGGCTGTGTGAATTCGGCTAGTAGACTGTCTATTCTTTGCTTATCCTGTATGTTCGGTTCGTTAGCGGCAACATCCCGGTTTTGCACCGGCGCTGCACCACTGGATAATCCATGCCATGAAATTCTTCCGACCAAAGTCCATTCTGCGGCTGATCCTGACCGGTTTTGCGCTGGTTGCGCTGCCCCTGATTGTCGCGCTGTTGATTACCACCGTGTCGGTGGATCGCCTGGTAACACAGGGACAATCGGCATTAATGCAGAGCGTACTGGTGACGCAGGGCAGCCAGTCACTGGTTGAGGCGATCAAGGCAATGGAACGTAATGCGCGTCAGTACCAGGTACTTGGCGAGAAGGTACTGTACGACGTCTACGTGGAGAACCATTCCCGTTTCCTCGATACGGCGCGTTCGCTTGAGACACTGGAGATCTCTGCCACGCAGCAAACGCAGCTGAAGGAGCTGCGTATTGTCGAGGACGAGGTCTACACGGTGCTGGCGACCTATCCGTATGACGCGCAGGAAGTCGCGGACGCGTTACCGCAGTTTATTGATCTCGGTCTGATCGCACAGAACATTCTGGTCGACAGCCAGCAATTGATCACCAGCGGTGTCGAGCGAATGCAGCGCCAGTCCGGCAAGGTGAAGAAAACACTGGTCATACAGGCTGCGGCGCTGGTACCGGCGGTGCTGTTACTGACGATTATTTTCGTTTTTCTCATTTCGCGGCCGATCCGGCAGATCGATCGCGCCATTCACCGGCTGGGTGCCGGCGAGTTTACCGAGCCATCAAATATCAGCGGGCCGAGAGACCTGGTACAGCTGGGTGACCGTCTGGACTGGTTGCGTGACAGGCTGCTGGAACTGGAGCAGGACAAGACGCGTTTTCTGCAGCATATGTCGCACGAACTTAAAACACCGCTGACTGCCATCCGGGAAGGTGCGGACCTGTTGAGTGAGAAGATAGTCGGTGATCTCAACGACCAGCAGGAAGAAATTGCCGGAATCCTGCATGAAAACAGCCTGCAATTGCAGAAACTGATCGAGGATCTGTTGAACTTCAGTATCCTGCAATCACGTTCGGCGGAACTGGTACGCAGCCCGGTTGACCTGCAGCCGCTGATCGAAGAGGTTATCGAGACGCACAAACTGGCTATCATGGCGCGTCATCTGCAACTGGAAACTTTCTTCAAGCCCGTCAGTCTGAGCGGTGACCGCGACAAGTTGCGTACACTGGTCGACAACCTGGTATCCAATGCAATCAAGTATTCACCCGACAGCAGCCGTTTGCGGATAAGCCTGTCAACGGACCGGGCCTATGCCTGTATTGATGTCGCGGACTCGGGACCGGGTATTCCCGAGGAAGAGCACGAGCGTGTTTTCGAAGCGTTTTACCAGGGGAAGCCAGCCGCTCGCGGTCCGGTCAGGGGTACCGGTCTGGGATTATCTATTGCACGGGAATATGCCAGGGCGCATGGCGGCGACGTCAGCGTGGTAAAATCAAACCATACGGGGGCGACTCTTCGCGTGGTCCTGCCGACGGAATTATGATTAATGAACTTCCATAAGATATGTCTGGTTTTGCTATTGCCCTGGCTGGTCGCCTGCAGCGAACTCCAGGCCCTGCGTGACACCGTGGTAAATGGAGATGGCACGCGACTTGCTTCGAATATACCCGTTATTAACGGTAATCGGGGCGTGCATGGCTGGCTGACGGACATTCATGCGCTGCGTACACAACCACCGGAGACGCTGGTTGCTGTGCTGGAAACAAGGGAGCAGGCCTTTCGCGAAAAGCCGGATATCGAAAACAGGATGCGGCTGGTTATGTTACTGCTGGTTGATGTGGAGCCGGTCGGAGACTTGAAGCGGGCGCGGCTGTTGCTGAACGGGGTCGATCCCCTGCCGTCGAGTCCGGATGAGCGGGCGTTTATCAGCCTGATGCAAAAGTTCCTGGAAGCTAAACGGGAAGACGAGCAGAAATTATCGGTGTTATGGAAACAGGCAACACAACAGAATCAGAGGATTGACGAGCTGGAGCAGCAACTCAAGGCGCTGACCAGTATTGAACAGAATATTCAGCAGCGGGAACCCCCGCCGGTAACAGAAGATGTCAGGTAGCAAGTATAGAATTCTGCTGGTAGACGACGACGAGGCGCTGCTGCGCCTGTTGTCCATGCGCATGTCAGCGGCAGGTTATGACGTAACGGCTGTCAGTAGCGGTGAAGAAGCGCTTGCGACCTTGCCCCTGATACGGCCACATCTGATCGTGACGGACCTGCAGATGGGCGGCATGGACGGCATGACGCTGTTCAACCAGGTGCACAGTCGTAACCCGAGCTTGCCGGTGTTGATACTCACCGCGCATGGCACCATCCCTGACGCAATCGAGGCGACCAGTCGTGGTGTGTTCAGCTACCTGACCAAGCCATTCAACAGCAAGGTGCTCGGGGAGCATATTGCGCGGGCGCTGAAACTGACCGCAGAGGGCAGCGCGGATGAAGAGGCCGGTGCCTCTGACGAATGGCGCAAGGCAATCGTGACGCGCAGTCCACTCATGGAAAACCTGCTGACACAGGCGCGACTCATTGCAGACAGCGATACCAGTGTACTAATCCAGGGGCAGAGCGGCACCGGCAAGGAAGTGCTGGCGCATGCCATCCACAAAGCCAGCCCGCGCGCGCAACGTCCGTTTGTTGCACTGAACTGCAGTGCCATACCCGAAACCCTGTTTGAATCCGAACTGTTCGGTCACAAGAAAGGCGCATTCACAGGCGCAACGCGCGACCACCCGGGTATGTTCCGGGCGGCCGATGGTGGCACGCTGTTTCTCGATGAGATCGGCGATATGCCGTTAAGTTTCCAGGTCAAGCTGCTGCGCGCACTGCAGGAACGGGAGATACGGCCGGTCGGCTCGACCGAGTCCGTGCCGGTCGACGTGCGGATCATTTCCGCGACCCACCAGGACCTGGAAAAGGCGCTGGCGGAAAACACCTTCAGGGAGGACCTGTACTACCGCCTGAATGTGGTTAACCTGGTGCTGCCCTCGCTTGCGGAACGACGTGAAGACATTACCTTGCTGGCGAACCATTTCCTGCGGCAATTCCCGGATGCCGCCAAGCGGGGTGTTACCGGTTTCTCGTCCGAGGCGCAGGAAGCCATGTTGTATGCCGCCTGGCCGGGCAATGTGCGACAGCTGATCAACGTCGTTGAACAGTCGGTTGCCCTGTCGACCACGCCCTTGATTCCGGCGAGCCTGGTGCAGCGCGCCTTGCGTAACGAATTTGGTGATATCCCGTCGTTTGTCGAGGCGCGCGGTCAGTTCGAACGTGACTACCTGACCCAGCTGCTGCAGATCACCAATGGTAACGTCGCCCAGGCGGCGCGTATCGCCAAGCGCAACCGCACCGAGTTCTACAAGCTGCTGCACAAGCACCAGCTCAGTCCCCCGCAGTTCAAGGCGCTGCGGACCTGATCGGGTCATCGGATAAAAACCTGTCGAAAGTTATTGTTTTTAGGCCATTTGTCGCCGTTTGCGGACGCGTAATTGCTGCCCCCAACTAAGTTACTGTAATGCGTGTTGTTTTCCTTGTAGTTGATTGGCGACACTTTGACAGGCCGGGGCAGGCTGTATTTCAGGGCGATAAACCGGACCTGTTTGCGGTCATGGACTTGATTCTATCTTATTGTTTTATAATATCTTATCAGGATTTCCCTGGCCTTCAGTCAGCCAGCTACGGCCCGTTGAATATGGCTGGCTTGCCGGGAGCGAAACAGTCAGCTTTGTGTTTGATGCCGTCTTAATTACCAAAAATCAAATAGTTATGAGATTGGCACTGTCCTTGCAGTCAGTGGAGGATGCGAAACTCCTGCACTCTCCAGATATCTCCAGTATTCCCTGACCGCACGCTGCGCGCGGTCCTGGCGGGCGTCTTTACGCTGATGTTGGCGGCCTGTGGCGGCGATGGCAGCGATTCTACTGGTGGGAGTTCGTCAGCGGCGAATACATCTTCCGGCGTAGTCGTGTTCGGCGGCAGCATTGGTGACGGTCCGGTGACCGGTGCCAATATCACGGTGCTGAGCGCCCGGGGAGATACGCTGGGTACGATCACCAGTGACCGCAATGCGGCCTACCAGGCACGCATTACACCGGCAGACGGCGACTACCCGATACGGCTGGTGGTCAGCGGCGGCACCGACCTGGTCACCGGGCGGGCGCCTGACTTCCAGATGGAATCTATCAAGGCCTATCCGCAGGATACCATCGTCAACGTCAACCCGTTTTCGACGCTGGTCTCACAGGTTGCCAGGCGGCTGCCGGGTGGGCTGAGCCATGCCAATATAAACACCGCCAGGTCGCTGGTCATGGGGCGGCTGACGTTCGGCCTGGACCGATCGTCCTTGCCGGACCCGATTACCTCGCCGCTGACCACGGGTAACGTGGCAAAGCTGGTGAAGGCGAGCGAGGCGCTGGGTGAGGCGATCCGCCGTACCCGCGACCGTATGAACGCAAGCGGCGCGCAGCACAACGGGAATAGCGTGATTCGGGCGCTCGCTGCCGACATGGTTGACGGTCACCCGGACGGACTTGGCGCCAGTGGCACCAATGCCAGGCTTACCGCGGTGTTCAATGTAGTGACTGCGCAGGTGCTGGTTGAGTTACTGAGTAATAACTTGCGGGTTGACGCCGTCATTGCAACCAACGTCATCGACCAGTCAATCCTGAGTACCTATCCGGGTATATCAGGCAGCCAGTTAACCGGCAGTGTGCGGGTGACCAGCGCTGTATTGTCCGAACTCAGTATCGCCATTGCTGCGGTACGGGCTATTGATAACAGCAGTGCTGTCGCGAATATTTCCACGGCCGTGAGCGGCCTGTATGCGGGCGCCACGCCCGCTACCGTAGCAAATGTACTGCCAGCGAACAGTACCAACGGCCTGAGGAATGCCGTTAACGCGATACCGTTTGCCTCATCGGCGCAGATCAGCCTGGTGAACACGACGGTTTATGCGCAGGGTGATAGCACTTCAGGCAGTGGCGGCTCAACAGGTGGCAGTACCGGTAGTGGTGGTTCAACGGTTGGCGGTTCGACAAGCACGACCGGCAGCCTCAGTCTGCGCTGGACGGCGCCATCGGCACGCTCCGATGGCAGCGCGCTGGCGTTGTCGGAAATCGGTGGGTACAGGATTTACTACGGCACCAGCCGCGGCAACTATCCAGGGTCGTATGATCAGACTAACGGTGCAGCGACATCAGCGACAGTCAGTAACCTGCCAACTGGCACGTATTACCTGGTGATGTCTACCTACGATACGTCCGGTCGTGAGGGTCCGCGGTCAGCGGAAGTGACCAAGAATGTCCCGTAAGGCCATGGTGATCCGTGTTGCATAAACCGGTAGTAATGCTGGTCGATGATGATCGTGACCTGTTGCGGTTGCTGTCGATTCGTCTGACTGCTGCCGGCTACGATGTCCGGGCGATGACCAGTGGCGAAGAGGCGCTGGCACAGCTTGAGCAGAACAATCCCGATGTTATCGTGACCGACCTGCAGATGGACGGCATGGACGGGATGGCATTGTTTGACCGGGTGCACGCATCACACCCGAAATTACCGGTGCTGGTGCTGACAGCACACGGCACCATTCCCGATGCATTTGACGCTGCCAGTCGCGGCGTGTTCAGTTATTTGACCAAGCCTTTTAACAGCCAGGTGCTGTTATCCCACCTGGAACGCGCGGTCGATGTGGGAATTGCCGCAGGGGCGTGTGCCGCTCAGGGATCCTCCCAGGCGAGTAATACCTTTCCGTCCCAGTAACGGCTTTGTGCCGGGACCGTGCGTTTTACCAGGCGTGTCTCCACCATCGAACTGTTTTCCAGTGAAGTGAGTAACACGTCCAGTGGCTTGATGTAATCATCGGCGGCGCGCAAATAACTGATTAAGCTCAACCGGTCTTCGACATACAGCGTCGCGACCTTGCCTGCCCAGATCCGGGTGCCGCTGTCTGCAAGTTGCCGGTCGGATGGCCAGACCCTGAGCACAGTGAGGCTGTTTTCCGCGGCATCAGGTGGCGCTATCATCAACAGCGCCTGGTGCTGACCATCATTGACCTCCGGTAATACCGGTAGCGCTGTAATTGCCGGTTCCGGTGCCAGCCAGTTCATCGCGCTGACCGGGTTGATGGCCGGTGCAGGTAACCAGCCCCGTGACGCCAGTGCCTGTTGCAGTGCAGCCAGTGAGCCGCCCCATTGAAAATTTATCGGTTGGTCATGTTTCCCCTCGATATCAATACGGTGGACGGGCAGTGATTGCCAGTCGCCGTTTATCCAGTCGTCCCGGCTGATGACGTGCGTCTGGATGCGCGGTGCGTATAGCGCCAGCTCTGCAGAATAATGAAGACGTGTCTGCCAGCTGACTGCAACCAACAGCAAGGTAGTGGCCACCAGCAACAGCCGTCGGACCGGCAGGCGGGGTGCCGGGTGCCGGTCATAGGCAATGCCGATCAGGGTGACCCAGATAACGCCCACGCTTATGCCCGCCAGCACATCGGAGAACCATTGTGCGCCGAGGTATACGCGTGACAATGCAATCGGCGCCACCAGCAGGCCGGCTGTCATGTACGGCAACCAGCGCCGTGTTACGGGTAATTCACGTGCGATCAGCAGGGCAAGAAAGCCGTAAACGACCAGGCTCATCGTGGTGTGGGCGCCGGGGAAAGAATAGCTGTCGATTAAATCGAGTGGCGGATCGATGCGCGCGGTGATTTTCAGTATCCAGGTCAACAGGCCGGCGCACAGGTAGGCGGCCAGCCAGTGCAGGGCTGCCTGAATCCGGCCCTGCCAGAACAGCCAGAGACAGCTGCCAGTGATTATGATGGCAAGTAATTTCTGGTTGCCAAGACCGTTGAAAAAGACCATTGCACTGTCAACCCAGGGCGTGCGCAACTGTTCGAGAGTATGAAAGAGGTAGGTATCAATGCCGCCCAGCAGCTGGCCGTTCAATACCTGGGTCGATATCAGCAGCAGCAGCCAGAGGGTGATAAAAAACAGTGCAGACAGGGTGGCAAGGCCGCGCGCTTCCGGGTGGTCGGGATCAAGCAGGGAGCCGGCGAGCGGCTGGATGCGCGGGTGGCCGCGGGACCAGTTCAGGATCCGGTCAAGCGCGTTGATGGCATGGGGGCGTAACAGCCTGATCAGGCTGCCTGCCAGCCAGAGGCCCAGCAAGACGCAGGCGGTGACTGTAACGAGCAGGACCACGAGTCGGCCGGCGACCTCGGCCGCCAGGCCCAGTGAGGCGCCGAAAACGATGCCGGGGAGGATGTATGCAGGTGCCCACAGGATGCAGGCGAAGACATCGATCAGCAGGAAGCGGGCCGGCGTCATGTTCATCATGCCGGCGATGGCCGGCACTACCGGTCGCAGCGGGCCGATGAAACGCGCCATGAATATACTCTTGCCACCATGACGTACAAAGAAATCGACGCCGTTATTGACCAGTTCCGGATAGCGCCGGAAAGGCCACATGACGCGCAGTCGCTGGTGGTAATGATGGCCAAGGAAATAGCTCAGCACGTCGCCGGTAATGGCGCCGGCGATCGTCCAGAACAGGACCGGGTACAGTGGCAACGCCCCGGTAGCGACCAGCGCGCCGGCACCAAACAGCAGGGCCGCACCGGGTATCAGCAAACCCAGCACGACCAGGGACTCCATCAGTGAAATGCAGAAGACTGCTGCGTTGAATGCATAGGGGTGCAGTGCAATCCAGTCGAGCAGCGTCTGTAGCAGTTCATTCATCGGGCGGGTGTCAGGTTGTTTTTACCATGATGTCGCACTGCAGTCCGGGTTGTGCTGATTAATATAATTAAGCCACGGAATCCACGGAAGGACACGGAAAAGATCAGTCCGGCTTCGCCGGACCCCGCTCGTCATTACGGGCGGGGTGCAGCAGCCTCCCGTAGGGTATTGCCGGTGTAACGCGAACGTTTTATCAGCAATAGTATTGATCTTTTCCGTGTCCTTCCGTGGATTCCGTGGCAAATAATTTGTAGTTACTATCAGGAACGTAACACATGGCCACTAACCGCTGCGGTCTCGTCCTGCAGTAATCCGTAGGGTGCACCCTGTGCACCGTGTTGTTATCCAACCCCTGCCGGTGCGCACGGCGCACCCTACGCAGATTCAAACATATCCGCATGTCGGTATCACGGATCAGGCAGCACGGTTGTACAACCCCCGGAATAATCCGTAGGGTGCACCCTGTGCACCGTGTTTTATTCAAACCCTGCCGGTGCGCACGGCGCACCCTACGCAGATTCAAACATATCCGCATATCGACATCACGGACCAGGCAGCACG
>JAOULY010000001.1 GCA_029881775.1 Gammaproteobacteria bacterium | reverse complement strand
AAGCCGACCGGGTAACCGAGAACGCGGAAAACAAACAGGCCGAGCAACACGGCCAGCAAGGCAGCCAGCGGGAAGACCAGTCGCCGGGCAAGTCGCAGCACCACCTCGCCCGGCAGTTTCAGGGCAGTCCGGTCCAGTCGTGCAGACAATACCCTGTCAGCCGGGCGATGAATAAAACCGGCCACCAGCAGCGCAGCGGCAACCACCGCAAGTTGCAAACCCGTTTCCATCGTTGCGTATTCGGAAATCCGCGATACCAGGCCCTGCAACGCTTCCAGTGAAAACTCCATAAGCACCCCACCTATGCTGTATTGTCAGCCGATAATAACACCTAAGGACAGTCTGATTGATTCGTCATTGCGACGGCGACATGAAGAGGGTGAACTTGCATCGCGAGTGAGCGGCTGGCCCGGGCCATGCACATCGCGCTCGCAATGACGAATCAATCAGCGGATCATTGAAATACCCCGGAATCACAAGCTGAAGAGCGATGCCTTGAACGAAGAACGTCACCACCGCACTATCCAGTCATTCGTCAAGCGCGAGGGACGCATCACGCGTGGCCAGCAACGCGCACTCGATGAGTTATGGCCGCTATACGGCATAACGCCTGACTCACCCGTGGACCTCGACGCGTTGTTTGGCCGTACCGCACCGCGCACACTCGAAATCGGCTTTGGCAATGGCGAAGCACTCGCAGAGATCGCCGCACAGCAGCCTGAACATGACTTCATCGGTATCGAGGTCCATCGACCCGGCGTGGGTCACCTGCTGCAGTTACTGCAGAAACGCGGTATCAATAATGTTCGCATCTGCAACACGGATGCGGTCAAGGTGTTAACGGATTGTATACCGGATAACAGCCTCGACAGGCTGCTGCTGTTTTTCCCCGACCCCTGGCACAAGAAACGCCACCACAAGCGTCGCATCGTACAACCCGGATTTGTTCAGCTGATCGCACGCAAACTGCGGCCGGGCGGCATATTTCATATGGCAACCGACTGGCAGGACTACGCGGAACATGCACTGGCCGTGCTGCAGGCGTCAGCCTCATTCAGGAATTGCGCGGGTGATGGCAACTACTCGGTGAAGCCGGAATACCGGCCGTTGACAAAATTCGAGCAGCGCGGTCAGCGGCTCGGCCACGGGGTCTGGGACCTGCTGTTCGAACGCAGACAAGTTGATGAATAAAGACTATGCCGACGGTGTCATTGCGCGGAACGAAGTGACGCGGCAATCCTTAAACAATTGATCCTGAATTACCGGATTGCCGCGCCAGGCCCGCAATGACGGTACAACAAAACAACACGAGCCCCGCTATCACCCCTGCTCGATCGGTTGCGGCACCCGTAGCGGGCAAGTCTCGGCGTGATTGTCGCCGAGCCGGTCCCAGGCGTAGTTGAATGCCTGTGTCCGCAAGGCAAACATGTGATCCGAACCGAGCGCTTCCAGCAGCTTGGTACGCTCGAAGGTATCCCATAACTGTTTCTTCGCGCGCGCAATAATCAGCTCAATGCCGGACTCCTTGAGGCGCCCGATAAGGTTATGCAGCATTTCCTCACCGGTGGCGTCGATCTCGTTAATTCCTTCTGCGTCGATGATGACGAACTTGAGATCAGGCTTGAGCGCAACACGCTCCAGCACCTTGTCCTCGAAATAACCGGTATTGGCAAAATACAGCGGACCGTCAAAGCGGATCAGGGAAATATTCCGGCAGGTTTGTAATCTACGCACCTCGGCATCACGCAAAGTTCCGTCCGGGTCACGTGACAACACAGCGATGCGCGGCGCCATGGTGCGATAAAGGAACAACGCCAGTGACAGCATCACTCCGACCAGGATGCCCTTGTCGAGGTGCGGCGCCCACACCAGGGTGAGGAAAAAGGTTATTACCGCGACAACCGCATCATGACGCTGTACTTTCCAGGCATGCTTGATGGGATCGATTTTTACGAGGTTGATGACCGCCATGATAATAACGGCAGCCAGTGTTGCCTGCGGCAGGTAATACAACAGCGGCGTCAGTGCAATCAGCGCAATAGCCACAACGATACCGGTAACGACTGCGGAAAAGCCGGTAACGGCACCGGCACTGATATTGACAGCAGAGCGTGAGAATGAACCGGATACTGCATAGCCGCCGGAAAAACTGGATATGATATTACCCAGGCCCTGGCCAACCAGCTCCTGGTTGGCATCCAGCCGCTGGCGCGTACGCGCCGCCATCGCCTTGGCAATCGAAATCGCTTCCATAAAGCCGATAATGGAGACCACCGCGGCAACACTGAGTAGCTGGGTCATTACCTGGAAATCAATGGTCGGCAATGCCAGCGGCGGTAACCCGGCCGGAATTGCACCAACCACCTGGCCGCCCATACCCTCGAAACCGATCTGCCACGAAATGACCGTGGTTACGGCAACTGCCGTCAGTACATTCGGTATTTTTCGCAAGTAACGCTTCAGCAGGATCATGATGCCGAGCGCGAGAATTGCCATTAACAGCGTTTCCATGTGCGTACTGCGCGTCGCCTCGACCAGCGTGTTGAATACTGTCTCATAGGTGTGATCGGCCTTTTCAACCGACACACCGAACAGTTTGCCGAGTTGCGAGGTGCCGATAATGATGGCAGCTGCATTGGTAAAACCAACCACCACCGGGTGCGAAAGAAAGTTCACCAGCACACCCAGGCGCAGCAGGCCGAGGCTCAACTGGAAAATACCGACCATCAGCGCGAGCATGATGGCGTAGGCAATGTAGAGTTCCTGGTTGGCGCCGGCAATCGGCTCCAGCGCCGAAGCCGTCATCAACGACACCACGGCAACCGGACCGGTTGCCAACTGGCGTGATGACCCGAACAACGCCGCGATGATGCCGGGCAGGAACGAGGCATACAGACCGTAATAGGGTGGCAGGCCGGCGAGCTGCGCATACGCCATCGACTGGGGAACCAGCACCAGTGCCACGGTTATGCCGGCAATAATGTCGGCACGCACCACACCGGGTTTTTTAAGTTCGCCGATCCAGCTCATGAAAGGCAGGAAGTGCTCCCGCCATCTTTCAGTCGTCGTAGATATACTCATTGGATAGTGCGAATTCCTTGAAAAATTGTCTGCGCTGTTTTCGCGCTGCCAGAAACTCTTCATTATATGCAGAAATACGACAGAGCTGAAATACTGTGCCCTGATTACCGTAATAAAATTTAAAAAATACCGGCTGCCGTGCCGGTCTCCCGCCAGACTTGCCTCATATAAATAATCTATACCCACATATAAAAATATCTGGATGTTTCGTACCGTTATTTTCGTCTTCTCTTCGAGGTAAGCAATGGTGGCTTGAGTCCGGCATCGTAATAATGGTTCAATACGCTGCTCGAAAGCATACGCAGCATCCACAGGTGACCGGTCGGCTGATCTGTCGGCGCAAGGGACTCTGCGACCACAAACAAACAATCAGACAGGGCCAGGAGCTTCCAAATGTCCAAAAAACATCCGATTATCGCGGTGACCGGTTCATCCGGCGCGGGCACCACGACCGTCAAGGTCGCATTTGAGCACATCTTCCTGCGCGAAGGCGTCAACCCGGTTGTGATCGAGGGTGACAGCTATCACCGTTACGACCGCGCTGCCATGAAAAAAGCCATGGCCGAGGCAGAAGAACAGGGCAATACGAATTTCAGCCACTTTGGTCCCGAAGCGAATGTTTTCGACAAGCTCGAGGATACTTTCAAAAGCTACGGCGATACCGGCGCCTGCGATCGCCGTTACTACCTGCATAGTGTTGAAGAGGCGGAACCATTTGGCCAAAACCCCGGCGAGTTCACATCCTGGGAAAAAGTAGGCGAAGGCACTGACCTGCTGTTCTACGAAGGTCTGCACGGCGGCATCGTTACGGACGATGCTGATGTTGCCAAGCATGTTGATCTACTGATCGGCGTAGTGCCTATCGTCAACCTGGAATGGATTCAGAAAATTCACCGCGACTGCGAACAACGCGGTTATTCCGCCGATGTTGTGACCGACACGATCCTGCGACGGATGCATGACTACGTGCATTACATTACACCGCAGTTTTCACGCACGGATATCAATTTCCAGCGCGTACCGACAGTCGATACATCCAATCCGTTCATTGCACGCGATATCCCGACACCCGACGAAAGCTTCGTGGTCATTCGCTTCCGCGACCCGAATAGCCTGGATATCGACTTCCCCTACCTGCTCAATATGCTGGATGACTCGTTTATGTCGCGCCGTAATACCATTGTCGTACCGGCGGGCAAGATGGGTTTTGCCATGGAAATCATCCTGGCGCCAATTATTGAACGCATGATGAAGGAACGCGGCTAACACGCCCGACCACCCCTGTTAACCGGGCAGCTGCCTGCTGCCCGGTTAACAATTCCACATCTGCTCACGCCCCCCGGCTGCATTGCATCATGCGCCAGATATCCTATACTCGAAAAAAGCCATTCTTATCCGTTTGTCGCGTTTCATAAATGCATCAGGTTAAGGGAGGGGCAACATTGATAATTACAACAACCGACCCGGTCACCGGGGAGCCGCTGCAAAGCCTGGCATCCAAACCGTTCGTCATAGAGGGAAGTGGCCGTCTCGCGGTCAAGATCTATTTCGAATCGGAGGCAACGCGGCTGACTTACCTGCAACAGAATAACGGAAACAGCAGGGACGCCCGCAACAACCAGCCCGCATAGGGTATCCGACACGTCATCATGTCATCCCTTGAAACATTCCTGATGTCCTGCAGGGAGCTGTCGCGCTTCTGTTCGCAGAACGGACTGATAGACAACCAGTCATTGCGCTACAACATAATACTGGAAACCGGCAACGAACTGTTTGTTGAAGTAGAGTTCGACGAGTTGCTGCTGGAATGCGCGAACCGTGACGGTGAACGCATTCCCTGCCGCGGACAGTTACACCTTTACCTCGATAATAACGGCCAGGTCACTCGAACAGAAGTGGTTTGACCCCGCCCGCAACCATGACTGATTCGTCGTTGCGAGGAGCGCACTGGCGGCGTACCGGTAATTAACCAGACGTTCCCTAGAAATAGACATACCCTTCGCCAAGCAAGCGCTCGACTTCCACCGTTCCAACGGGTACCTGCTCAATAAATGGCGGAATATCGTCACGCGCAATACCGCGCGCTGCCATCATGGTCTGGCAAATCCTGACATCGACAATATCAAGCGCATCAAGATGCGCAGCCCGATCGACAATCTCCCGGTAGCGGTCATAGTTGCGCGTGGAGAAAAACTCCACCTCGGGACCATGCAGTACCAGCACGACCCTGGCGTTATCTTCATTCACACGCGGCGTTTGCGCGAGCGTCTCTGCCCGCTCGAACAACACCTGGAGCTCTTCAACGGTATGCACGGTGATATCCAGTACCGCGCGTTCCGGCAGTTTGGTAGCATCAAGCGTTTTACCATCAGCGGCTGTTACGCTCTCGGGCGCCGGTGCAAAATCCATACCGAGCTGATCGCTGTATATAAACGCAAGTAATGCCGTTGCCAGGGCTGCTAAAATAATTAGCCGATGCATACTGTTCCCCGCCTGATATCCGGAATTGATGTTAGCGCAGTCCTTTAATCCCGTGCAAACACAAGACAAACTGCCGACCGTTGAAAAGTTTTCAGGTACAATATTGCTTGCCCGGGAATTACGGAATTAGCCTTCCTGTCACAATGAAAAATGAAACACAACATGATCGGCAGATTGCAGCCTGGCTGCTGATCTGCTGCCTGATGGTCTTCTCGATGGTAATACTCGGTGGCGTAACCCGGCTGACCGGATCGGGACTGTCCATGGTGCAATGGGATCCCATTTTCGGTGTGATACCGCCCCTGAGCGAGGCCGAGTGGAACGACACGTTCGAGCTGTACCGGCAGTCACCTGAATTCCAGAAAGTAAACTTCACCATGGACTTGCACGGATTCAAGCAAATCTACTGGTTTGAATATGCGCACCGTGTGCTCGGCCGGATGATCGGTACCGTATTTCTGCTTCCGTTCCTGTATTTTCTTTTCCGGGGTTTTGTACGACGACCGCTGGTGCCGAAACTGGCGGCCCTGTTTGTGCTGGGTGGCCTGCAGGGACTGCTTGGCTGGTACATGGTGAAGAGCGGACTGGTCGACAACCCGCACGTCAGCCAGTACCGGTTAACGGCGCACCTGGGACTGGCCGTCTTGATTTATGCCTGGATGCTGCATATCGCCATCGGCCTGTGGTTCGGTCGTGCAGAATCCGGCGCAATTCCGCTGCGGCTGAAACGGGCGACTGGCCTGCTGACAGGGCTGCTATTCATTACTATCCTGTCAGGTGGTTTCGTTGCCGGCCTTAAGGCCGGCCATGCCTACAATACATTCCCGCTTATGGATGGCCACTGGGTACCGCAGGTTATGTTCATGCAGGAACCGGTATGGCGTAACTTTTTTGAAAACATAGCGACCGTACAATTTGATCACCGCCTGCTCGCCCTGCTGGTATTCCTGTCGGTCAGCGCGCTGTGGCTGGTCTCGCTGCGCCAGCAACTGCCGCCGCGCATCAGGATCGGGCTGCACCTGCTGTTGGCTGCCATGATACTGCAGGTGGCGCTCGGCATCTCGACACTACTGCTGCATGTACCGGTACCCCTGGCGGCTATTCACCAGGCCGGTGCCCTGCTGCTGTTCACTGCCGCGGTGTTCCTCCGCCAGCGCATGTCACAGGCATAAAAAAACCCGCACCGGTAGCTATACCGGTGCGGGTTTTATTCAAACGACTTACAGGCCGCTGTAGTAAGCGGCGATGTTGTCGATGTCCGCGTCAGTCAGCGGCTTGGCCATAGGGCTCATCATAGGGTCGGTACGGGTACCGTCACGAAACGCCTTCATCTGCTTGGCCAGGTAGCCGGATTGCTGACCAGCCAGGTTCGGCCACATCGGGTTACTGCTGACACCATTCGCACCGTGACAACCGGCACAGCTGGCTGCCTTTGCCTTGCCAGCTTCCGCATCACCGGCCAGCACTGACCCGCTCGCGGCCAGCAGGACACATGAAATAACCACACTTGCTACATTTTTCATTGTATTGACTCCATCAACATGACATGAATCGTGTCTTTCAATCCGCTCAAGCGTCCGAAAGTTTGCAGGCGAGTATATTAGATAAATATGAAATTCGGCAAGTTAAACATTGTTAATCGTTATTATTCAATGGCTTATTTTAATCAACGTCCAAGCAGTCGTTGCCACCAGCGACGCCGGTTTCCAGGCAGCGGCGCCGCACTGCCCAGCTCCTGTGGTGCAATCTTGGAAAGAATCCACCCCGGCAGAGGCGGGTTGTCGCTGAAGCCGCAGGATACACCGAGATTATTCGGGTCGAAGAATTTCACGAATCCGGGTTGCTGCATGGAGTCCGTATAGACGATGCCGCAGTAATCCTCATCATGTTCCTTGCGTAATAACAGCATAATTTCGCCTAAAAATTTCCGCACCCGCTCGCCGTCGGCCGGTTCGATTGGCGGCGTATCACCGACCGCATAGATATACCAGCCCGCCCCTGCATCAGCCTCGAGCGTGTTGCGCAGATCATCGAGCTGCTCCCAGCGCAGAACGTTTTCAAATCGCCCCTTGAATGCGCCGTGAAATTCACTGATTACCTGTTTACTCATGCCCGCCTCGATATAACAATTCCGCTTCGGCCGTACCATTATATACTCGTTGTTTCTCATGGACGCAGGCTGAACGCCCCCCGCACACGCAATGGATCCTGATTTCTGGCATAACCGCTGGGCAGCCAACCAGATTGGCTTCCACCAGCAAACAACGAACAATTATCTTCAGCAATTCTGGCGTGCACCGGCACAGGACAGCCGCATCCTGGTGCCCCTGTGCGGGAAAAGCCTGGACATGCACTGGTTGCGACAACAGGGCCATGCGATCGCGGGTATCGAAGTGAGTCCGCTGGCCATCGAAGCCTTCTTCGCGGAAGCCGGTCTGCATCCGACACGCCATGATGCACCGGGCTATTCCCGCTGGTCTGTTAGCGGCATTGACCTTTACTGCGGTGATTTTTTCACACTGACGGCCAAAGAGATCGGCACGGTTGACGCCTTTTATGACCGGGCTGCGCTGATTGCCATGCCAGCACACCTGCGCCCGGCCTATGTCGAACACCTGGGCGAACTCCTGCCATCACATGCGAACGGGCTGCTGGTGACCATGGAATACGAACAGTCACACATGGATGGCCCGCCATTCTCTGTGCCACCGGCCGAGGTCCGGGCGCTGCTCGGCACAGCATTCACACTGGAACATTTACAGTCAGCGGATATTCTCGACACACAGCCTGCTTTCAGGGAACGCGGCCTGCAGAGACTCCAGGAGCATGTGTTTCGCCTGAGCGGGAACTGAACTGCAGCAAGTCACGCTAGCACGAAACAGTCGCTCAACCGAACGCCGGACTCCGGACTCCGGTTTACTTCAATTCAACCTCGTCAGCAATTCCATTCACCGGCTTGTGGTCTTCAACCTCGAGGATGTCTCCCGGGCGAACCAGGCTGTAGAAATCATCGCCTCCATTTGGAAACGTCTGGTCATTGCTGTCTTCAAACCGGGTCGAGCCGTTAGTCGAGAATGTCACACCGAGCAGGGTAACAGCACCTGATGAGTTGTCACCCGTTGCGGACTGCGTCATTGCCTTGAGTTCATATTTGTCGAGCACCTTGCGCTTGAGTTGCTTCGCATCAACACTGTTACCGGCACCACTCAAGCCCTCGATAATAACTTCATCACCCTGCCGCAGGCTGGACAGCGTAAACGGTTGCGGCCCTCCCAGCTCATCTTCCAGCTGGGTTCTTGTGTTGATATTGATCCGCACGAATGGCTCGCCCGATACGACCTCTACGTCCACGGTCATGTACTGCGTATCGACAGAATTGACACGCCCGCCGACCTTGACCGCACCACCACGATCCTCCACAACTGCTGCCGTCAACACGGTCCCGGCGACTGTTCCAGTGATTTCTACGCGGCTGTCCTTGTCGATGGTTGCAGCCAGTGTTACCGGTACGAACACGGCCGCAGACGCGTTGACCTGCTGGCCGCCGACCATGAAATCCGCCGTAGAACCAAACCGGGTGACAATACCTTCCAGGCTGACCGGGCCAGCCTGTATCAGCGCGTCATCCTCCAGCTCGATACGCGCAGCGTTTATCATTCTCGCGCCGGTCAATGTGCCGCTGGCTTCAACAAACTGTCCGTCACTCACGGTGCCCGGCAACTTGTCGAACACCGTAATACCGTCATAGACAACGGTCACCGGACCCAGCTTGAAGGTATCAATACCGTTAAACCCGCTAACAACGCCATGCACCTCTACGGTTGAACCCGGAGACAAAACGCCTTCCTTGTCCACCAGCGTGGCAACCAGGTTGCCGGATGCATCGAAGAAACCACTCACTTCGATCACGTCATCATGCGTAATCGACACATAGTCGGTATCAACAAACACCGTGGTATTCCTGTTAACGATTACATTGGTACCCAGGATATCGAACGTTTTCAGGATCATGTCAGCATCCTCAACCGGCACAGTACCAATCGGGCCTTCAATAACCTCATCGAAATCTACCGAAGTAGCCGTGCCCGTCACCCCATCCGGGTTTACCGTGCCAGTGACAGTGACGACCATCCCCTGCTTCATAACGGTAATGTCGTCGAAGCCATTACTGACGGACGCGACATCATCAACCATGCGCGCAGCACCGCTGGTGTCGAACTCAACGCCGTTCACGAACACGCTGCCGAACCCCGTAACGGTGCCGGATGTAATGCCGGTGCCACCGATTCCGCCGCCGGCGAGTTGTTCATCGCCACAGGCAACCACCAGGGACACAAGCAGGGCAGAGAAAACAGTGCTGAATTTGATGTTAGTGAATCGCATCGCTACTGCTCTCCCGGCGTATCGTGCTCATGGTAGTAAATACCGAAACTGACCAGACGCCCCTGCCTTTTTTCCACGTCAAGCTCATGATCCGAATATTGCCTGTCCAGCGATTCCAGCAATGCCTGCGCCTTCCTGGCCGAGATTTTCCTGAGCTTGTCGAGATGTTCCGGCGCCACGTTGTCGTAGGATACCTTGCGCTGAAACCACAACTCTTCCGGGTCAGCAACGATGTTATGGTCAATCGTTGCAATCAATTCACTGACATCACTGCCGAGTATCGCGATTTTTTCAACATCATCCCCGCCGGGTATATACGCGTGACGGACGAGGTGAACAGCGTCATTCTTCACCCGGACCGTGCCTCCCTCTTCCAGCATGGTCAGCATTGCACGCATGGTGATGTCGCCGCTGTATTTCCTGACCAGCGCGGTAAACGACTTGTGCTTGCCTTCAACAGGCAAATTTGCCGGCTTGCCCTTGCTGTCGTGAAATTGACTGTCATTCATCCAGCCACTGACAACACGCACCCCCCGGCTGAAGCGGGCCTGTCCTTCCGATTCGGGTGTTGAGTCCAGCTCGAGCAACCGTTTCACCTCTTTACGGGTGAGGCCGGTCAGTGCGGACACCCTCGATACAGTTTGCTTGCGCCCCTCGGTTGTAAACTCCGCAAAAGCAACGTCCACGTAGACCTGTCTGACCAGGCCGGCGAACGTGCCGTAGGCGATTCCGTTGCGCAACATAATGCGCACCAGCGGACGCATTATCCGCAGGACTGCTGTATTCAAGGATTTAGTGATTTTTTCAGGCATCGTATTTGGAAAAAAATTCCCAAATTATATATACCACAATAGCCGGGCCGCAATTCAAATTATCGGCAATGCAACAACAAACGATTGATAATCGAGTACGCTGGCTAGAAATCCGCCCGGTAACCAAGGTTGACGAAGTAGCTCTCTGACTGGGTCGTGCCGGTAACAATCTCCCGGTCCGACCATTCACCACCCAGCTCGGCCTCCAGCCGGAAACGCCGCTGGATACTGTAGGTCAACCGCGCTGTCGGTCGATAAATCATTTGCTCGCTGCCGTCCGTTTGATTTTGTCTGTAATCGACCTGGAACCTTGGATTGACGCGAAAGTCTTTAGTAACCGGGTAACGGGAATTAATCGACAGGGATGTTGTATTGGAGACAGTTGCATCGATAAAGCGCAGGCCAAGGATGGTTATATCGCCTTCTTTCAGCAGATTACTGCCTATCAGCTGGAGATTGTAGAACCACTCGTTGTCTGTACCCGGATTTGGGATAGTCACATTACCTGAAGCTACCGTGTCAGATAATTTTGACCATGTCAGATCGCCACTGAGCTGCAATTTTTCACTCACCGGCCGTGTTACGCCAAACGTGGCCAGTTTACTGCTCGCCGTCCGGTCTTCAGCAAATCCATAGACCTGGTCTTCGGTGAAGCTTGTCAGCAGCTGCTCAATCGTGGTCAGAACCGGCTCGCCCTGAAGGGCATTGCTGGTTGTCAGGATCGGGCTGTTCCTGTAATCGAGCACAATATTGAAGGTGGTCTTGTCGTCTGTCGTCCAGTTACCGAGTATTTGAGCCGTGTTCAGGGCATTGTAGAAAATATCGTAATCGGCAAGCACAAACAGCGACCTGCTCGAGTCGAAATAGCGAAGCTCACCACCCACTGCACGCCGGTCAATAATACTTTCCACCTGCTGCTCAATCAGAAACGCATTCGCATCCCACCCTCTGGCAAAGTCCTCGAACTCCAGGCCGGCACCGTAAAAGTATTTCTCGTTATTGAAACCGTCCCGCGACGAGTTGACCGGAAAACCGCCAACAACCGAAAAACCGATGGACTGTGTTACCGGCAGATCTACCAGCAGCCCATCGAAACGGCCGAGCACGCCACCGGTACTGCGTGATTGCCGCCCCAACCGCAAACCCAGGTTGCGCCTGCTGTCCCTGGCATCGAAATACAGGGAACTGACAGTCGATTCGCTATCATCACCGTTGTTTAGAAAGTCATGCAGGTAACCGCCGGTCAGGCGGGTCCGCATGTCATAGTCCGCCGTTCTCAGGCGGCCGGTAATATCAAGATCAGACGACAGTGACTTCTGTGTCACCAGGGTCGTCTGGTTCGCGTTGTTGACCTCGGTGGTATTTTCATCGCGCCGGAAGAACTGGGAAAAACCTCCGAATACATCCCAGTCTGCACCTGTCCTGCTGCGCGATTTCGCGGATTTCAGACGGTCTTTCGGTGTCTTGCTTGCAGTCACCAGGCCGGCAAGCCGCTGGCGGACCCGTTCTGCATCTTCACCTTCCGGGTACTGCTCCAGGTACTGGCCATAAACAGATTTCGCCTGGGCCAGCTGTCCCTTGCGCTCGCGCGCCAGGCCGAGAAATTCCAGGGCAGCAGGACTAGACTCACTCTCGGGATACTCGAGCACCTTGGTATACAACTGAATTGCCCGGTCGTATAACCTGTCGGTCATTAACTGGCCGGCCTCTTTCATCAGGGCCGCGACTTTTTCCATGTCTGCAGCGCCGGCCGGCCTGTCTGCCGGTATATCGAACGCGGGTGGCACAGGCGCCTGCTGCGCCTGATCCGGCATGGTTTTCTCACGGCGCCGCCGGTCGCTGTAAATCGAATTCGCCGAGCTACTCACCTCTTCCGCCGGAACCGACACGACCCAGGCCCTCGGGTAATTCGCCTTCAGCGAATTAAGCACACTCCTCGCCTCCTGCTGATTATCAAAGAAACCGAGTCGCAGGCGCGTCCACTGCTTGCCGTTCTTCATGAATTCTGTCGTATACAGGCGATAGGAGAGCATGGCATCGACCTGTGGTATCTCTTCGTCAGTGAACGGCGTCGTCGAGGATGCCAGGTTGATCGCATAGGACAGCGACTGCAGCCGTTTCTCCCGCGTATGTGCTTCCGGGTGTTTCACCCTGACGACAAGACGCCTTGAGTTCGGGCTTTTAGGCACCTCGAATTCAACGCTTTCCTCGAATTGCAAAATAATCGTCGCTGTCGATGGCCCGGAACTCTGGTAGGTAACCTCTGACAAGGGCACCTGTTTGTCCGGACTCCACTGGAGAAATTCATTACCGAACAGGATGTCGTTTTCAGTTCCCAGGGTCAGCACCGGATCGACGCGAATACGCAGCACATCACCGGATTTCTGCGGGACATGCGACTTGTAATGCACGGGGACATTCAGATTTATACTGATAGTCGAGTAGTCGTCAGCATGGCTGACATCAATGGCATCCAGCACATCTATCTGCGCATGTGCAACCGATGCAACGGCTGACATCGCCAGCATAAACAAGATTGCCACCAGGCTGTTGCCAATACGATTGTGTGTATTCATATTCCCGAATTCTTCTGCTGATTGAACAGGTTTATCTTCACGCCGGATGCAATCGATGCGGTATCCGGACGGCATTGGCAACCAGGTAATGCTCTTTCTCCGGTCGATAACACGCCGCTACAGCCATTACCATTCCCTGCTGTTCACGCTGTGCTCCGGACTGGCCTGGTGACAGGAACCGGCACAATTACGATCCAGGCTGAGACTCTGGTGTTTGTCCACACCCGCCTTGTAGTCACTGGCGTGACAACCGGCACAGTCAGGCTGGTAGGCTGGCGCAGGCCAGTTCATGACCTGGCTGTTAGCCGTATGACACTGGGTACAGACCGGATTCCCGCTGTGATCACCCGGGTAGGCGCCGGACACATGCTGATAGACGACCGATAGCCAGTTATTTACCGAATGGCAATCATCACATTGCAATGTTGTAACGAAATGCCCGCCCGGCTTACCGGTTGCCGTATTGCCGTTATGACAACCAGAACAGGTGCCGGGCGACACATTGTTGTGATCGAACGTTGCCGGTAACCAGGCGATGGTCGAGTGACAGTTGTCGCACTGTCCAGTGGTCTGCACATGATTTCCCGGCTTGCCTGTCGCCGTACTGCCGTTGTGACAGGTACTGCAAGTCCCTGGCGAGACGGCGCTGTGATCGAAAACCGCCGGTATCCAGCCATTGGTGCTATGACAATCATCACAGGTATTACCACTGGCAACGTGATTCGGTGTTTTTCCACTGGCCGTCGTTCCGTTATGGCAACTGAAACAGGTACCAATTACATCGGCATGATCGACACGGGTAACCGGACGCCACAGCGTCGAATTGTGGCAATCCTCGCACAGATTCGTTGTCTGGATATGCGTGCCGTTCTTGCCGGTCGCCGTCGTACCATTGTGGCAGGAAAAACAACTGCCACTCACCGTACTGTGATCGAACACGGCCGGGATCCAGCCGCTGGTACTGTGACAATCATCGCAGGTGTTGCCACTGCTTATATGGTTCGGCGTCTTGCCACTGGCCGTGGACCCGTTATGGCAACTGAAACAGGTACCGATCACCGCAACATGGTCGACGCGAATGACCGGGCGCCATAGGCTGGTGCCATGACAGTCCTCGCAGGTGTTCGTGGTCTGGATGTGCGTGCCGTTCTTGCCGGTTGCCGTGGTACCGTTGTGGCAGGACGCGCAATTCCCGCTTACGCCACTGTGATCAAACGTCGCATTCGTCCATGACACCGTGCTATGACAATCGTCGCAGGTATTACCGCTGGTAATGTGGCTGCCCGACTTGCCGGATGCCGTGCTGCCGTTGTGGCAGCTGAAGCAGGTACCCAGTACTGCGGCATGATCGACACGGCTAACCGGACGCCACACCGTCGAATTGTGACAGTCCTCGCAGGTGTTCGTGGTCTGGATGTGCGTGCCGTTCTTGCCGGTTGCCGTGGTACCGTTGTGGCAGGACGCGCAATTCCCGCTTACGCCACTGTGATCAAACGTCGCATTCGTCCATGACACCGTGCTATGACAATCGTCGCAGGTATTACCGCTGGTAATGTGGCTGCCCGACTTGCCGGATGCCGTGCTGCCGTTGTGGCAGCTGAAGCAGGTACCCAGTACCTGCGTGTGATCCGGCCGCTGTACCGGCGTCCATAAACTCGTAACATGGCACGACTCACAGCTGCTGGTCGTACTGATATGCGCAGCACTCCTCCCGGTAGCCGTGGTACCGTTGTGGCAGGACGCGCAATTACCTGACACGCCACTGTGGTCAAATAACGCCGGTATCCAGCCATTGACAGTGTGGCAATCATCACAGGTATTGCTGCTGGCAACATGGTTTGCAACCTTGCCGGTAGCGGTACTGCCATTATGACAACTGAAACAGCTACCCGTCGCTACACCACTGTGATCAAATGCCGAGGCGCGCCAGGTCGCGGTATTGTGGCAGTCATCACAGGTGTCAGCACTCTGAATATGCCCCGGCGACTTGCCGGTGGCTTTCCGCCCGTCATGGCAACTACCGCAACTACCGGTCACCACATCATGATTCATCCTGCTCAACGGCGACCACAGTTGCGCTGTATGGCATTCCTCGCATAGCGGCATGGTCTTGATATGGTCCGATGACATGGTTTCACCCGACATCCGGCTACCTACGCCATGACAGTTGCTGCACTCCGAGGGCGTGCCTTCGAAGACACCCTGCAAATGGCAGCTGGAACAATCCGCATCCGCATGCGCGCCGTCCAGCGCGAAACCGGTAGAAAGGTGGTCAAAACCTCCAGCTGGCTGTTTTACCGTTGCAGCAACAGCCGTCGAGTCAACAGCGGCAATCTGCAAGGCTTTACTACCGGAATCCGGGCCGGCCCGGTCGTTTCCGGAAAACCATTTCGCAGGTGACAGCTTCCCAAACATGGATAACAGGGGCTTGTCGTCATTCCCCACGGCACCTGCAGGCAAGGTAACTGCACCACCACTTTCCTGGATTACAGGCCCAGCGACTTTATGTGACAAGCGAGGCGCTTCATCAACAGTCTTCACAGGCGCGCTATTCGTCTCTGCCGTACTGACAAGCTGATTTGCCGGCCGCACGGCTTGCCCGGCTTCGGGCACATCCTTTTCCCTGTTTCGCTTAAACCAGCTGGTCGGCGACAGCCGGCTCAACCCGCCAGTTATTGAAGGCTCCTGCGTGGTTGTTATCATACTTTCTGCAGACGTCCCGGCTTTGGCGGCCTTGTTCACAGGCTGGCGAGTCACAACTGCCGGGGCGCCCACGGGCTCACTGGACGCATAGCGAATATCGGCAGATGTCGCCCGGGCTACCTGGGCGCCGGGATAGTGCTTCGCCAGCTTTTTCAATACCGATTCAGCCTCTGCCCGCGTCCTGAAGAAACCCAGGCGTAACTGGCGCCACTGCTTACCGCTCCTGTTGAATCGGGTTGAATAAAATGCCTGTTCCGCATGGATCCCGGCGCCATGAACATCGGCGGCAGAGAAATCACGCGCCGATGAGGATGCCAGCCGAATAACATACCCGGATTCTGCTGCGGGCTGCGCCGCGTTAACCTCGCCAGATACGCTCACCAGGACAGCTGACATGATGACCAGCAAGGCCGCCATGACCTGCGCGGTGATGCCCGTACTGAAAACTGTCAGTGCACGTTTGTTTATCCTGCTATTTTTCATAACGATTCTCGCAGCGCACTGCATATGCGCATCCATGCTTTTCGCCTACCTGTTTATCTCGATGGCACCGAATGATTTCGTGTTATGACAGCGCGTACAGAATCGTCCGAACCCGCCGTCATGCACATCGTCATCCCTGTGGCAGCTACCACATGCACCGCTCTGCTTGATCTTTTTCTTCACGGGCTGCTTGTGGCAAGCGTGACAATCGATACCGACGTGACTCCCGTCCAGCGTGAAATCTGTCCGGTTATTGTGATCAAATTCCCACAATGTCCATGCATTCGGGTTATGACACGCCTCGCAAGCCGGCCCGAGCTTCTTCTCATGCACATCATCACCTGCATGGCAGGCATCACATTCAGCCCGCGCATCCGAAAACACTGCGGACAAATGACATTCCTCGCAGGGTGCGACGCCATGCATGCCGATCAGGGGAAAACTCGTCATATCATGCTCAAAACGCACTTTCGTCGCCCAGCCTTTCTCGCCGTGGCATTGATCACATGTCTCGCCCTGCTCGCCTGCATGAACATCATTGGCCTTGTGACAGTCGATGCATTTTCTAGCCAGCGACTCATTACCAAGTTCTCCCCGATGGCATGCGCTACATTGCTGATCGATATGCTTGCCGCGCAGCGGGAAATCAGTCTCTTTGTCATGATCAAACTTTACCTTGTCCCAGCCACTGGTCTTATGACAGGATTCGCACTTCTTTCCATACTGACCCTTGTGTTCGTCGTCACCCTTGTGACATGACACGCAGTCTGTCCCCAGGTTATCCGCCAGCACGTCACCACCGTGACATGTATCGCATTTCACATCGCGATGGTTCCCGGTCAATGGAAAATCCGTCTTGTCGTGATTGAAGCGGATTTTTTTCCAGCCTTCCTCACGATGACAGTTGCCGCAGTCCGTGCCGTAATTACCTGCATGCACATCATTGAACCGGTGACAGGTACTGCATTCCATGGGTGTGTTTTCATAACGCTGGCTGGCATGACAACTGTCGCACTCGACATCCTCATGCTTTCCAAGCAGCTTGAAGTCTGTTTCATCGTGCTCAAACTTCTGTTCTTCCCGCCAGCCCTTGACGCTGTGGCAATCCGAACACTTCTTGCCGAGATTACCCTTGTGCATGTCATCAGCCTCATGACAGTCAAAACATTCGCCCGGTGCTTCCCTGTACTTGTCCCCGCTCTTGTGACAGGCATTACAAACCACAACACCATGCATCCCCTTTAACGGGTAATCAGTCAAATCATGGTCAAATGTATCGGTACTGAATTGCATCACCTGCGCATCCCGTCCCTTGTGATCTTCATGACATGTACTACATTCATACTCGCCAAGACGACTGAGCCCATGAAACCCTTTCTTGCCGTCAACATCTTCTGCAACCTGTTCATGGCAATCGAGACACAGAACATTCTGGCTTTCCTTGCTGAACGGACGGTGGCACTGATTACATTCATCCTCATACTTGGCATGCCCTTCGATCAGCTTGCCTGGCATGATCAGCGATTCAAGGCTGCGCGCCTGCACATTTGCCGTTAATGCCAACATCGTGACAAAAAATACAAGGACGCACGGACAAACCGGTTTCATGCTTACGGCAATCATTCACTGAATCAATACATATGCACGGCAAGCACATGAATGGTGCCTGTAACCAGCAGCATCATGAACAATGGCATATGCAATAAATGCCAAAGTGAAAATAGCCGCTCATAAAAGCTGAAGCCGGCTACGCGCTTGATCGCTTCGAGGTAAGTTTTCAGGTAGAACCGACTGACCTCATCAAGAGAACCCAGCGTCTGTCTGTCCATCCTGTTTTTCGCATGTATAGCATTGATAGCAAGGCGCAAATCCCTGGCTGTTGCCAACCGGGCCCACCTTGTAAGCATTGATATGTAAATGACATGTATGAAACTGGCAACAAAGCCATCCGGGAGATTTCGCGTTTTAGCATCCAGCCCGTCAAGCCTCTTCTGCATAGACGGTGATTCTTCGAAGATATATTTCATACAGCCCCTGAGTGCAGCTGCGTCGCTACCCAGATTCTCCAGATCGGCTTTAGATCCGTGCAGGCCGTAATGAACACGCCCGTAAAAATAGCGACCTATCAAGCCACTCGATGCCACCAGCAGCATACTGAAGAGAGCTACATTTCCGTTCATTGAACCCAGCTGGAAATTACAGTGGTAGAGAATGCAGACAGGCCCGATTACACCCAGAACCATATGCATCCTGAACCAGTTGCGCACACCACCGAGGATGCGCGCCCATTTTTTATGCTTGCGTAACGGATACAACAACAATGACAACATCATAAGGCCGCCAGTAATACCCAGCGCATAGCCAAGGCCTTCTTCGGGGGAGAGGTAAACATCACCCCGTCTGCTCCATCCCGCGTAAAGAATGGCGATCACAGTCATATACATCATCAGGGTGCGTGGCCCGCCTGCAATCAGGGCACGCAAACGCTTTAACCTTTGCGCATTATCGGCATTTCCAAAATCACCATCCGATGCTGCATTCATTTCCCTGGTAACGGCATTCATAATTATGGAACTACCTGATGACAGCCTGACTGACAATGACAGGCACTACATCTGCAGCACCTGGCGAGACAAGCCCACTAAAACCTTCCAGGTCACCTTCCCTGGCGAATGTTTCTCCGCTACGCGATACACGCACACCGATAATAATTTTCTCGTAATCTGATAGCTTCGCGAACGGCGACACCGCCATTGAATCATCCAGCTCAAACTCAAAAGGCAGCTCAGAGGCCTGCTTCCTTAGCGTGGCTAATGGTATGCGCGGTCCATTCACGGCCCGTGCAAATACGAAAACGGTGTCGGTCATCGATACGGCATCTACCAGCGAAGGTTCAATGCTGGCGATTACTTTTATACGCCTGCCTGTATTGACGCTTGTTGCGTCATCTGAATAACCAAGCGCCCTGGCCCGATTGAAGGCCTTTTCAGCTGCATCTGGTCGGCCAAGATATTCATAGGATTTGCCAAGCAGGTTCCAGCCACTCGCATCATCCGGGTCTGACTCTAGCCTGGCCTCAAGCTTACCCAGCATATCTTCGACTCTTGGCAGTGGCTTTACCGCATTAACCGGCGATGGCGAGGATGCCGGCGGCATGTCAGCGCTGCCTGAGTGCAGGTCACTGTCATTCAACTGCCTGTCATCCATCAGCAAGTAAAAACCAACCGTCGCCAAAGGGATAATCAAAGCCAAAACTGCCGTTGTCTTCATACCGATGCCTGCATAAATTTCATCTGCTGATTCAGTGGTACTGACACTGTCACGCATATCGCACTATGTCTGTGAAATAGCTACGATCTTTGCCAATGCAGCAGCATTCTTTAACAACTGCCAAACCAGTCACATTTCTTTCCATCAGGATTCGCCCATAGTCTTTGTTTAAAGATGAATCACCGCCGGCCGTATGCATTGCTGCAACCGCCAGTCCACAACGCCTGACCCGGTGATGCGACATAAGGAGACCAGATCAACAGGGAGGCAACTGTGACCCATTTCTAATTATTGGGAATATATTCCCATATTTTACCGAAAGCAACTAAACTCACACCGGCACTAAATACAGGTAATTGCGCCCGTTAATCACTGTCATGAACTGGTAATGATTTTGTATATGTTTGATAAATATACTTTTATATACATAGCGCTGTTTTTAATCATATGGGGCACATACCTGGCTAAACGTCAGCGCACGCAACGTCATGCCTACAGGGAACTCAAACAAGCGCGTGATGCAGGCCTCATGCAACCCGCCTCATTGCATCCCGTCATTGACGCCACCGCGTGTATTGGCTGCCGTTCCTGCATCAGCGCCTGCCCTGAGAAAAACGTGCTTGGACTGATCCGTGACAAGGCGGAGTTGATCAATCCCAGCCACTGCATCGGGCATGGCGCATGCAAGACAGCCTGCCCGATGGATGCCATCACCCTGGTGTTCGGCACTGCCGAGCGCGGCGTCGATATTCCATTGGTGTCACCGGACTTTGAAACCAACGTAGCGGGTATTTACATAGCCGGGGAACTCGGCGGCATGGGCCTGATCAGGAACGCAACAGAACAGGGCCGCCAGGCCATGGAGTCCATCATCAGGTCTGGTCGAAAGTCACCGGGTGGTTACCTGGACGTAGTGATAATCGGCTCAGGCCCTGCGGGGATCGCCGCCACCCTGGCTGCACATGAAAGCAAACTGGACTACGTCGCCGTTGATCAGGATTCACTGGGAGGTACCGTCGCCCACTTCCCGCGCGGCAAGCTTGTCATGACGGCGCCGATCAAGCTGCCCATCGTCGGAAAAATGAATTTCAGGGAAGTATCAAAAGAGGAATTACTGGAGTTCTGGCAGGACGTGATTGTAAAGACCGGCATCAAAATCAATTACGGCGAACGCGTGGATACTATCGACGGTATTGAAGACGGCTTCATTGTAAAAACGTCCAGCAACGAGTACCGGACATCATCTGTCTTGCTTGCGATAGGCCGGAGGGGAACGCCACGCACACTTGGAGTTCCCGGCGAAGAGTCAAACAAAGTTGTCTATCGCCTTATCGATCCGGAACAATATCGCAACCAACATGTCCTGGTTGTGGGTGGCGGCGACAGCGCACTTGAGGCAGCGGCAAGTATTGCCGAATTACCAGACACCACGGTAACTATCTCGTACAGAAGCGAATCATTCTCGCGCGCAAAGGAAAAGAACCGTCAACGCATAGCGTCACTGGGCGAAACAGGCAACCTGAAAATCCTCATGTCATCCAATGTAAAAGCAATCTGCGACAAAACAGTGAAAATCGAACAACAGGGCAATATTCTCGAACTTGATAATGACGCTGTCATCATTTGTGCCGGCGGCGTATTACCCACTCCTTTCCTGAAAAATACCGGTATCGAAGTAGAGACAAAATATGGAACAGCCTGAATCCGGAAAGCTGCGACTATGCGCAACAGTGCTGCTGCGCATGCTGGCTCTTACTGCCGCGCTGGGCCTGGCCTGCATCTCGCCCGGCTTGCCGGCAGCGTCAGATAACGAGGTACTTGGCGATTTCAACACCGCCGTGCGCATGCGTGATATGGACAAGGCAGTTGCGATACTTGTGCCACTCGCCAAATCGGGAAACCCGGAAGCACAGTACCAGCTTGCAGCACTGCACCGCTCCGGCCGTGGCGTACCGCGCAATCACAAAGCCGCCTTTGACTGGCTGCAAAAGGCCGCCAGACAGGAACATGCACAGGCGCAGTATAACCTCGGCGTCATGTATGAGAATGGCTGGGGAACCGACATCAGTTATGAAAACGCCCTGCACTGGTTTAAACGTGCAGCAGGCAATGGTCACAGGATGGCACAAAAGAAGGTCTCGGCATCCGAATCGGAGCCACAGCCCGCTGCAAGCGGGACACTCGATGAACTGCTGCGGCATGCCATCATAAAATCTGACCACAACAAAGTCCGCCAGGCGCTCGCTGCAGGCGCCAATATCGACGCACGTGACGACTATCACAACACGCCACTTATGCAGGCCGCGGAAATCGGCAATGCGAAAGTAATCGAAGCGCTACTCTTGGACTCTCACTTGCCGGATGCGCAGAATGACGGCGGAGAAAGCGCACTGCACATCGCAACGAAGCACGCACATGGCGATATCGTCAGGCTACTTCTGCGAAACAAGGCGTCCGTCAACCTGGTAGATCGCAATGGCGACTCAGCAGCCATGATCGCTGCAGGCAAGGATGATGCACGCGTACTGGATATATTGATTGCCAACGGCGCCAGGCTCAACATAGCGAACAGGGATGGCCTGACTGCAGCAGACATTGCAGCCAGGAAGAACCACAGGAATATTCTCGCATTACTGGCGAAACACAATGCGATACCGAAAGCATCCGTTAAACGATCCACCGCATCTGCCGGCAAACTTCTTTCATTACACGATAAAAAACAGGACACATACGGATCATCCGGCATGCCGCCGTTGCTCGAAGCTGCATGGCGGGGTCAGGAGGAGATTGTCCGCGAAATCATCAAGCGCGGCACCGATATAAACATCAGGAACAATGAAGGCCACACAGCATTATCACTCGCAGCCCACAAGGGACACGGTGTTCTTGTCAAATTCCTGCTGGACGCCGGTGCCAAAGCTGATGTGACCGATGATGGCTCGAGCACATTGATGTGGGGCGTACGCTCCGGTGAACCTGGAATCGTAAAGCTGCTGCTTGTTACTGCAGCAATCAACCACCAGGATAATGAGGGGTGCAGCGCCTTGTGCATTGCAGTGCGCGATGGCAACCTGGATATTGTCAGACTCCTGCTACAGCGCAAGACCAACCAGAATCAGCAGGACAGGTCCGGCGTTACTGTTTTGATGCTGGCCGCAGAAAACAATAATAGCAAGTTACTAAAATTGCTCCTCGCCGGCACGGCCCGTGTAAACCAGGCTGACCACAACAAGCATACCGCCCTGTGGTATGCAGTCGGCAGCGGCCTGGACAAAAACACCAGATTGTTGCTCGACAGCGGCGCCACTGTCTCGACAAGCGACCACAACAGTCGCACGGTCTTGATGCATGCTACTGAAAAAGGTTACGGGAAGATCGTCAAGCAATTGATCTCACACCAGGCCGACGTGAACACCCGTACCGGCGACGGGAACTCATCACTGATGCTGGCCGCAAACAAGGGGCGGCAAGGAATTGTCGGCCAATTACTAAAGGCCGGGGCTGAAATTGATGCTGCAAATAACCTGGGCGAAACATCGCTGATGCTGGCTGCAGCCAACGGTCACGCAGATACCGTTGCAATGCTGCTCCAGGCCGGCGCCGATACGCGGATCAGGAATAACCGGCGCGAACGTGTTCGCGATATCGCGGCCGCTGCGGGGCAGACAGACATCCTGTTACTTCTCGACAGACATGATGAAAACCAGGGCTGGCTGAATAAACTTCGCTAGTTGATTTACATCAATGACAAAATGAACGGCTAATGCTTGAATCTCTACCAGGATAGATTCTTCGGGCGAACGCCCACCGACTCCCACACTTCGCGGACTCCTTGGTCCGCGTTTTTTTGCCTTTTAAGCAACAACTCCGCGTACGGCTAATTGGCCGTATTAACGTCGTGAAATATCGAGCGCAGGTCACTGCTCCAGCGATCAAAAATAACCGGGTCGATCGCATCCCCGGCTATTTCTGCAAAAATTTCCGGGTTCATGGAAACAAGCACCGTGTGCCCGCTTTCAGCAAAAATGGAAATTTTCGGTGGCAGGTAGGCAGCAAGCTGTGGAGAGCGCCGGGTCATTTCCCGTATTTCATCGATCTTGCCGGCGAATACGATACGGTATTTATCTGTCTTGTAGCCCATTCCGGTCAGGCCGATATCAATCCGCTGTACACGGGAGACCGTGTAGCCGTGGTCACGAATTGATTCCTGCAGCGCCAGCATGGCTTCCGGGAACGGCAGCGTGGAGCGCGTCATAATGATCTGTTCCGCACCCACGAACTGCGTATGCTGGAAGATGAAGACTGCAAACAGCAATAGCAAGCGCCGCTTCATAACGTGGCATCCTCTATAATCGCCCGGTAAACCTCGGTCATCCTGTTGCAGAATTGATCGAGTTCCGCGTTGTTGAATAAATGACTCATATACTTCGGGTTAATCGTGCTGACGGTGACGCCGGCATCGGTCTCCGTGACTGTCACACGGCAAGGCAAAAACATGCCGACACGCGGGTCGACCGTAAGTGCTTCAAACAGAAACTTGAAATTGCAAAAATGCAATATAACCTGCTTGGGGTTTTCCTCACCCTCCTTGACCAGGCCGTGTTCAAGCAGGTCCGTCCTGATCAGGATAAAGTTCTGGCTGACAATTGCATCCTTGAGATTGTCCACGGTCTCTTGCAGGGAATAACTCGATTCCATGGAGATGATCTTGTCTTCATGCCTTGCTTCATTGGTGACCTCGCGCCGCTCCAGCTGCTCGAATGAGCGCACGTAGCTGACCACATCATCGATATCACGCTCAGTCAGCCCCTGCACCAGGAACGAGCCCATCGGTGTACCTTCACGCCCCTGTTGCAGGGTCTGGCGAATCATTTCATCCGAGGCTGCCGCAAGGAATCCGGAATTGTTCAGGGCCGGCGCAATGATCGGCAACTCGCGCCTGCGCGAAAATGTCACGCCGGTACCTTTTCCGCCGGTGCCGTTTTCCCCGTGACAGGTTTTACAGTGCTTGGCGAATAATTCAGCGCCGTGCCTGGCATCTCCCTTGATTGTTGCCATTGAGTATTTCGGCGCAGGCTTATCTGACCAACTGCGTAAATACCTGACAATTGCCTCTATCTGGGCATCACTGAGCTTGTCGAAAGCCGGCATAACCCGGCCAGGCCGGCCGAGGCGAATCGTACGGGCAAGAAAGTGGTCATCGACACTCTCCAGAAACGCTGGCAACGCCAGCGGCACACCGACACCGCCCCGACCTGTGTCACCATGGCAGGCAGAACAGTGCGCGACGTACAACCCCCTGCCATCCGGTGCAGCGACGCTGGCCCCGGATAGCAGCAGTAAAAAAATAAATACAATCAGATGCATATTAATATCCCTAACGACTCGCAAGCTGTCACAGGTGCAAACTATACTCTTATGTAACCGTAATAATTACAGGGTAATAATACGTGAATTAAAATATAACCAGGTTTCAAGAGCGATATTGACTCAGGTCAATAATCGATACCGGGTGAAGCGTCAAAATATTTTTGTCTATAATTGACACTGCAATATTGCACAGGAGGAAGAAGCAAATGAAGACACTGAAAGTTACACTGGCTGCCGCAGCGATTGCCGGCCTGGCCGCACTGCCAATGACTTCCGCCCACGCCTGGGGTGGTTGGGGTCCATGGAACAACGGCTGGGGTAATGACGGCTGGGGCAATGACGGCTGGGGTGATGGCTGGGGTGATGGCGACATGGACGGCAGCTTCGGCATGAACTTCAGCGGCCGCGGCAGTGGTCGTGGTTCCGGCTATGGCAGAGGCTATAACCGTCACTATGGTGGCTACTACCCGGGTTATGGTTACGGTTACCCGGGCTACGGCTACGGTGGCTATCCGGGCTATGGCTACGGTGGTTACCCGGGCTACGGCTACGCCCCTTACGGCGCACCCGTAGCACCAGCAGCTCCGGCTGCACCGGCAGCCAAGAGCGAGTAAGCCCCGCTCCCTGCAGGAAATAAAGGATCAACACGGACGTTGCTGCACACGGATGTGCAAGACTTAAGGCCGGGTGGTAACACCCGGCCCTCTACTGTATAAAACAGAACGGCAGGCGCGTGATTTCACCGCCTGCCGTTCTTTTTTTTTCAACCCGGAAAAATTACAGAGGTAGCCATGAAAGCGAAGACCCTGGCCGTATTTCTCCTGCTGGTAACCACACTGTCACAAACCGTCAATGCAACGCCCTATGGCCCGGGTTATTACCGTGGCCCGTCACCGGATAAAGCCGTTTCAACGCATCCCGGTGCGATTGTAAAAGACGGCATAGGCAAGCTGCAGCGCTTCATCAAAAGCGGACGCGCCCAGAATAGTGAACAGGCCATGGCATTCATGGCGACCGAGATCGAACCCTATTTCGACTTCGAGTACATGACCCGCTGGGCAGCCGGCCCGGCCTGGCGTCGCATGTCGCCGCAACAACGTGCTGCCGTACAAAGCAAGCTGAAACAAGCCTTTATGAACACCCTGGCCGAGAAACTGGTCACCTATACCAACCAGGAAATCCGCTATTTCACACCGCGCGGCCAAGGCGGCAACGATGTCCGTGTCAGCGCCTGGATTATGCAGCCGAACGGCATTCCGACACGTCTCGAGTTCCGCTTCTACCGGCGTGAAGGAGACTGGAAAATATTTGACGTTAAGGCCGGCGGCAACAGTGCCGTGGTCCACTACCGCAATCATTTCCGGGAATTGTTTTATCCTGACCGACGGGCACGTTTCTAGCCTCGCAATACCCTGCCCCCGCCTGCCTGCCAGGTGGGGGCTACCTTCATCAGCACCAATCCCCCCCGAATAATATTGTTTTTAAGCGATGCGCTTTTTGCCTTCAATTGATATCCATCAATAAACAGCACCCATCGCCCCCCTAGACTTTTCTGACCGCTGCTCGCCCGTGACGAGACGACCGGCATTATCACAGGAGATAGACCATGTCATTGATCCGAACAATGTCAGCCACACTGCTGATTACCGGAATTGCACTCGCGCAACCCGGATACACCAAGGAATTCCAGGTTGACTGCTCGTCATTTGACGACTGCATGACCAAGGGTGACCTGCTGACCAAGAAGCGCAAGCTGTCACTGGCACTGGAAGCCTACCGCAACGCCATCAAGCAGGACGCCGAAAACATGGATGCCTGGCGCAAGTTCGAGAAGATCGTCGTTCGAATTTCCGAGGAAGGCGGCTGCTGATTCCAGAAGTCCGTAACGGACGCAAGGGGGGATACTCATGTTGAGCCTGCGAAAACAGTGGCCATTCTGGATCAGCGGCGTGTTTGTCGGCGTAGCCGAAATCATGAACTATATCGTGCTGGAGAAACCCATCGGCCTGACGACCGGCCTGGTGGAAATGACGGCAGCCCTGGAGCAAACCGTCGCACCCGGCATTGACTGGTGGTCGCGCGCATATGATCCGAACGTACACTGGATCATTATCGGCGTCGTGGTCGGCGCATGGCTGGTTGCACGTGCCGAACGCGAATCACGGGGATGGGTAAAGTATCCTGCCAGGGAACTGGTGCTGGCCTTTGTCGGCGGCTTTGTATTCAGCTTCGGAACACGCCTGGCGCACGGCTGTACCACGCACCACTTCCTCGGCGGCCTGCCGTCGATGTCCACCGCATCGCTGCTGTACCTGACGACCATCCTGCCTGCCGGATTCCTCACCTTCTACCTGATGAGCAAGATGCGCATCGGCTATGTCTTCAAGGGCCAGGAAAACCGGGCCACCGCTGAATACGGTTGCAAGGTTGGCGGCAAGATGGAGCTGGACGGACGCGCCTGTGTAGCAAGTCGTGATTACAACCCGCGGCGCGACTGGCTGCGCGTTTCGATCCTGGTGTTGATGTTTGCATTTTTCATGAACGCCATCGTGGGCTCGTTTGTCTACGGAACCGAAGACGGCCTGTTCGGCTGGAACTACGCAATCAGTTCCATCGGCTGGGGCCTCGCCATCTGGCTGTTGCTGGTCGGCATCGTCGCCGGCATTGGCATGGCAAAGACCGGCTTTGGTACCGAGTGCGCCTTCATGACACCCGAAGTTTCCATGGGGCTGGAACACCAGGAAAACTTCTTCGAGAAAAAATGGCTGATACCCGGCTCCACCCGCGTGATGTTTCGCTCCATGTCACCGTTTACCGCAATCTTTATCGAAATCCTGATGTTATGGGGCGCCATCATGATCGGCTGGCAGTACTTCGACATCAAGCTGCCGCTGGGCATGAATCCGACCTGGATACTGCTGCTGGGCGCCGCCTGCCAGGGATTCGGATCGGTTGCCATGATCGGCTGCGAGATTCGCACCTATATGCGTCTCGGCCTCGGCTACATGACGGCCGTGGCTGCCTTCCCGGGCTTCCTGCTCGGTTACCTGCCCTACACGCTGTATGTCGATTTCTGGGAAGACCTCGCGCGCGACACCACGATCTCCAGGATCAAGCATGTGCCCGACATGTTCGGTCACGATCCGACTGTACAGGCCATGGTCGGCATCGCCTATGGCATATTGATTGTGGGCCTGCTGGTCTGGAGCGTGAAACGTGGCATGCGCCTGACCGGCTTCAGCTTCCGTGACCTGATGACACATGCCAACGATGAACTGACCATCAAGTACTTTGAGCGCTTTCGCAGTCAATCCGGCGACAGGAAAGAGCGCGCAACAGATAGTCAGCGGGATCGCGGCGATTTGAGTTCACCGGCACCTGAAGGGGCATAAAGCTGATCAAGCGACGCTCATTATTGCTGGCAATGCTGGGCAGTCCGCTGCTCCCCGGCATCGCATTGTCGCAACCGGGTTCAGCCGACTGGCAGGCATTTCTTCAACAAATGTACCGGCTCGCGCATGCCTACGACAATGACACCTGCACGCCCGCATCGATTGCGGAACAGGGCCTGCAGTCCCTGCAACACCTGGATGTCGACTCGGCGGGTTTCAGGGATGCAGTGGAAAATACCTGGGAATCGGGCAACCGCTTCTGGCTGTGGCAGCGACTCGCCAACGAAAACGGCCTGCAGGGCGGCATATTGCACGTGGAACGGGGACAAGATGTGCCGTTGCACGATCACCCGGGGGCAACCGGCATGCTGCGCGTCCTCAGCGGCACGCTTGAAGTCTGGCATTTCAATGACGTAAGCGGCAAGGACGAACATGACCGCGTCCTGCAACGCGTATCCCGGCGCACACTGCAGGCTGGCGACACAGCAGCATTACTGCCTGAACAGGGCAACATTCATGCACTGCGCGCGCTAAGCAAGCAATGCAGCATGCTGGACTTCTTCATACCGCCCTACAAACGCAGCCAGCGTAACTGGTATCTACCTGCTGAAAGCGGCTGGCGCGACAGGCAAAACATTCATTGCCAACGGATTGCAGATAACGATTTCTTATTATCCTGAACAGGATTATTTCACCAGGAGGTTTAACATGAAACTTGATGCAAGAAACTATTTTACGCGGCTGCTTTTCTGCCTGACCGCACTCACCATCAGTACATCCGGTATTGCCGCGGATGACTGGTCCGGATTACACGAGAAGAAAAAGACAAAGCTCGGCCTCTACATGACCGCGCAACAGGCCTACGATCACACCATAGCCAACATGGACAAAACACTGTTCCTCGACATTCGCACGCCATCCGAGCTGAACTACCTGGGTGCCGCGACCATTATGGATGCACATGTCCCGTTCGTGCTGATGGATATTTCCGGCTGGGATGACAAGAAACACCGTTACAAACGCGCTGACAACAAGAACTTCGTAGCAGATGTTGAAGCACGGCTAAAGAAAAAGGGCCTGACAAAGGAAGACACCGTGATTCTGATGTGTCGCTCGGGCAAGCGCAGCGCTTCGGCTGTGAACAAGCTTGCCGATGCGGGCTATACGAAAGTTTACAGCGTGGTGGATGGTTACGAGGGCGACAAGTCGAAGGACCCCGAGACCAAGGGCATGCGCGTGGTCAACGGCTGGAAAAACTCCGGCCTACCGTGGACCTACTCACTGGACCGCGACCTGATGTATTTCCCGGAATAAGCTGGTTCAACTCTCGAAAGGGCTGCACATGTGCAGCCCTTTTTTTTGCCCATACGGACGGGCCACTGACGAGGCCATCAACATTTCGGCGACTGGCCGGACGGGTAGCCAGATCTGTCCCGCCCGCTTTTGTACTTACAGGCCTGAATCCGTGAGCCAGTAGAAACGGTAAGGCGGTACGACCAGCTGGTCCTTGTACTGACGCGGCGCCTCGCCCGAATAGAGATCGCGCAACTGACCGTATTCGAAATATCCACGATTACCCAGATCGCTGATCGTCAGTGATTGTGGTGATCCATCGAAATTGGCAACGACCAGCACTCTGTCGTTGGGCACAGACGGGTTGTTGCGGATGAAAACAAACAGATGTGTATTGTCTGTGTCGATCAGGGCACGATTGTTATAGTCGGCAAAGGCCGGCGTGCTTTTTCGTACTGCGATCATGCGCTTCAGGCCATCGAAGATGCGCTGTTCCACAGTACCATGGCGACGGCGCTGCTCGGCCTTTGACCAGTCAATGCCAGGGCGGTGCATCCACCGGTTGTCATTTGCCTTGGTCTCGTCAAACTGAAACGTGCTGTCGTTCAAGGTGCCTATTTCATCACCATAGTACAGCAACGGAATGCCGCCGAATGACATGATCATGCCATGCAGCAGCAGGATGGCATCGATGCTCTCATCGATCGCTGTTTCGTCGCCGGATTCCAGCGCGTACTCAAGACCTGCAAGCGAGGCCAGCGAACCCGATATCCGCGCGTCCCCGGTTTTCTCGTTTCGGCCAAACGGCTGGCCTCGCGCATGCGAATCGTCATACACGCCGGTGAAATAGTCGACCAGGAAACGTCGGTGTGCTTGTGGCTCATAGCCGCAACGCACGATATCCGCATCGTCGAAACCGAGACCGATGTCGTCGTGGCAGCGCACATAATTCAGCCAGGTTGCACGATCAAGCTTGTCAGGCAGGCTCTGGATACTCTGGTTCAGCAGCTTGGTGTTCTTTGTTGCAACGGCCTCCCACAGCAGGGCCATGTAGGTGGCGTTGTAGGCGATCTCGCATTCCTTGGCGATCACCGCATCCTCGCCGAAGTACTTGATAATCTCGACCGGCGCGACAATTGCCTCGGCGATGAACAGCACCCCCGGTGCAGTCACCTGGCTGCAGTCTTTCATCAGCTGCAGGATGAGGTGTGCCTCGCGCTCGTTCTGGCAGGTCGTACCGATCTTTTTCCACAGAAATGCCACGGCATCCAGACGCACGATGTCTGCACCCTGGTTGGCCCAGAACAGGATGATATCAAGCATCTCTATAAACACGGCAGGGTTGCTGTAGTTCAGGTCCCACTGGTAGCTATTGAACACCGTCATGACCCATTTCTGCATCTCGTCGTCATAGGTGAAGTTGCCGGGAGATGTCTCCGGGAAGGTCTCGGGCATGGTTGCTTCAAACATGTCCGGCACGTAGCGGTCGTCAAATATGTAGTAGTAGTCCTGGTATTTCCTGCTGCCCTGGCGCGCCTGTTGCGCCCATGCGTGCTCGTCGGATGTGTGATTGACCACCACATCGAGAGTCAGGAGCATGTTGCGCCGACGCATGTCGGCACCCAGCTGGCGCACGTCATCCAGCGTGCCGATCCGGTCGTCCACGTTACGGAAGTCGCTGACGGCATAGCCGCCGTCACTGGCACCCCTGGGACACTCGAGAATCGGCATGACGTGCAGCATATTGATACCGAGTTCCTGCAAATAACCTATTCTGTCGCGCAGACCTTCGATGTTGCCGTTAAAGCCGTCCGCATACAGCGCCATGCCAACCCACTCCTGGCTCAGAAACCAGTCGTGATGTTGTTCACGCTCGATGTCGATCTTCTTCAGTTCGTTGGCACGGTTGATGTACTGCGTTGCCATGACCTCAACCAGGCGCACCATCTGGGCGACAAAGTCATCACGCTTGCCGTAAAGATTGTGAAACAGCGAATAAATTGCATAGAAATTTGCGCCGAGCCGCGTGTAGAAGTGGCGCAGATCGCGTTTGCGAATATCGGGTTTAAGCTCATCGAGTATCTGGTTGAGCAGCGAGTGAGAAACCTGTTCGTACATAGCGTTAATAAGAACTCAGTTGGTCAGCTTCCAGTCATCGACGAAGGGCTGATAAGATGAAATATCGGTCATTAATGCACCGCGGTTGGCAACAATGCGCGACGCGAAGGCCTGCGCACGCTGTAATATAAGTGCCGATGGCCACTGGCGTATCAGGCCCAGTATCAGCACCGAAGAAAATGCATCGCCGGCACCAACGGTATCGACGACGGCGTCACCTCCCCCGGGCTTCACTGTACCGGATTTACCTTCCCGGGTGTACATCGAAGCTCCGGCTGCACCGTGCGTGACCACAACGCCTTGCAGATCGTAGGTACCGATCAGTTGGGCAACACCGTCGTCGACCGACTGGCATGCCGGGTGCAATGCACGCAGCTCGTCATCGTTGACTTTCAACCAGTCGGCGGATTTCAGCAGATCAAGAATCTGTTCGAGCTGCCACCATGGCGGGCGCAGATTCACGTCAAGGAACACCATGCGTGCTTCGGCGTCGATCAGCTCGCGCAGTGCCTGTCTCGACGTGCTGCCGCGCGTTGCCAGGCTGCCGTGGTAGAGCAGTCCGCAGCCGTCGCCTGCGTGACAGCTGTCAATAGCATCATAGGCAGCAGGGTAAACGATGTCATAGCTGGGTTCATTGTCCTGCAACTCGACACTGACCAGTCCGGTGGGCAGATCCGGGTCGGTCTGCAGGGCATCGGTCTCCATACCAAAGGACTGCATCGCCGCGCGTATCTGCCGGCCTTCGGCGTCGTCACCGACGCGACTGATGAAGCGTGGCGCCAGTCCGAACGCTTGCAGATGCCAGGCAACATTGAAAGGCGCCCCACCGAGCACGCGTGAGCCGTCCGGGAAGTGATCGTACAGGACTTCACCGAAGATACAGGGTCGACTGCTATTCATGAGAACCTGCGGCGAGGCCCATCCATTCGATGATATCCGGGTGGTAGTGCGCAATGCCTTCCAGGATGCCCGCTGCGTAGTTGCCGTTCATGCCCTTGAACCCCCCTTTGGCGATGTAAAGTTTATCACTGTGACCTGACTCGGCAGCCTGCCGGATCGACTGTTCCCGGATCTGCGGCTGACTGTTGGCAACCAGCACCGAGGGTATGTCGCTGACCATGACCTCGAGGTCGTTACCACTGTCGCCGGCAAACACGATTTGTGTCTCAGACATACCAAGCTCCCGCATTAACGCCTTGATCGCGTGATACTTGGAAGATCGGCGCGGCGTCACATCGAGCAGGCCAATACCGGCAGGTTCGTCGTCACTCCAGATCAGGCGCGCGCTGACCTGCTGCTCAACCAGGCGTTCCGCGATGATCGATGAAAGCGCCTCGCGGTCACTGTGCAGTGGCACATAATAACTGAGCTTGTGCCTGTCCTGCTTGTTGCTTTCCTGCAGTCGCAGGGAAGCTACGTCACTGAGCATCGACAGGATGTCACTGTGCGTATGCTTCCCCCAGTCAGCTGCAATCTCATCATCCCAGGCGGTCTGGCGCTGCCACAGGTGTTCCTGGCCGACGCGGTAGATGGTCGTACCGACATTGGCAATCGCATAGTCAGGTACCGGCAGGCAATAATCCGCAATTGCCTGTTCAATCAATATGCGGTGTCGACCGGTGACGAAGACGAGAGTGACTTCCGGGCGCTGACATAGCGTCTGGAAGTATTCGCGTGCATTGCCGGATTCCGGCTGCTGTCCATTGGGAAGCAGGGTGCGATCGAGGTCGGTACAGATCAGCAGGTTTTGCGTCATTGTGGTTTCGGCACATTGCAGCTGCCGAAAAAGTCGTAGTGGTCGATGGCTTCGAGAATACCGAGCGCGTGCGGCTGCGATGCAAAGTAGATACGGTCCTGTTCGACCAGTTGTGACAGTTCTTCGTGATGGCGATTGGCGACCACGACTGCCAGCGTGTTACCACGCATCATGTCTTCATCGGCACCGGAACCACCAACCGCCAGAATCTGTTCGACCGGCATATCGAGACGTTGCGCGACATAGCGCAGCGCCTGCCCCTTCGAAGCGCGCGATGGCACAATATCCAGGAACTGCCCGAATGAACTGAACACATTTGCTGTAAGCTCCTCCTGGCGGATCATCTTGACAATCTCGTCGACTGACGGCGCCGTGCGTGGATCGTAGAAATACGACAGCTTGAACGGCGTCTGCTCTTTTTTCGGCTGCAACTTGAGACCGGGCAGACTGCTCAGAACGCGGCGGATTTGTTGTGGATTCCAGTGGTGGTCAATGTGGTCGGCCCAGTAATTGTCCTCGGTGAGGGCATGGCCATAGTGGATACGTGCACCCAGGCTGCTGATCAGGACATCCGGCGCCGGAATACCCTGCTTCTTCATCAGCGCCAGTGCAGAATCGATCCGCCGGCCGGTGGCGATACCGAATGTGACGCACTTGCGATTTTCGCGCATCGTTGAAATAAACTGTTTAAGCGCAGCCGGGTTGCCGATCAGGTTCTGGTCAAGATCAGTGAAAATCGCACGGTCACGGTAACGGATCGTGCGTGCGGCAGCACGCTCACTCGGCAGCGGCTCGTATTTTCCGCTCAGCGTGTCAATCTTGCCGAGATAGGCAATGGCATGCGCCTCCCAGGCATAGTGCTTGCGCACCCCTTCGAGTCCGTTGCGTGATGCTGTGTTCCACGCCTCATCGTCGCGGATCAGCTTGAGCAGGGCCTCGCTGATGGCCTCATGGTCCAGCGGGTCAATAAGTACACCATTGTTGCAGTTGGCAATGATGTCGACCGGTCCACCGTTCTCGGTAGCAACGATTGGCAGGCCGCTCGCGGCTGCTTCCAGCAGCGTCAGCCCGAACGGTTCAGTGAGCGCAGGATTGATGAAAACACCCTTACTGGCCGCAACCAGGCGGTATATTTCAGGTACATCACTGGCGCGGTGGCTCTTCGGCAGCGCGACGCGACCGTAAAGGTCGTAGGCATCAATCAGCAGCAGGATATTGGTCAAGACGGACTGCGCGCCATTCTCCATGTCGCGGATGTCATCGCGACTGCCGGCCACGACAAGCAGATTGGCGGCATGGCGTAACGCCTGTGACTCACCAAACGCCTCAATCAGCGTCAGGATGTTCTTGCGTTCATCGGGGCGTGACAATGCAAGAACCAGCGGTTTCCTGGTATCGGTCAGGAATCGGTCCACCTGTGCACGGAAACCGAATGATTCGTCTTCCTGCGGTGGATGAAACTGCAACAGGTCGGTACCGGGCGGAATGACTGTCATACGTGCCGGGTCGTAGTAGTTGTACAAACCGTATTGCTGCTCGATCTCGTTATGTGTGCTGGTAATCACGAGGTCAGCATTGGCGAGAATCTCCTCTTCAGCATCAATGCGACGCTCGATATTGTAGGTTGATTCGATATCCTGACGCGACAGACCGCGCGCGAGCAGCCGTTTGCGCTTGTCGCGACCAAGTGAATGGCCGGTATGAATCAGCGGAACCCCGAGCAGGTTTGACAGCCGCACACCGACATAACCGGCATCGGCATAGTGGCTGTGCACAAAATCGGGCATGCGCGGCCGTTCCTTCAGCCAGTTGACGAGATTGTCGGTGAAACTGTCGAGATGGTCCCAGAGTTGCTCCTTCGGCAGGTATTCCGGTGGCCCTGCATTGATGCGGATGATATTCACCTTGTCCGAGAGTTTTTCCACTGCCGCCCGGTAGTCCTCACTGACAGCAGGATCGATCACCCTGCGCGTAACCAGGTCGATCTGGTCAACGTCATCCCGCTCGGCCAGCGCGCGGGCAAGATCAACGACGTATTTGATCTGTCCGCCGGTATCGGCATCACGGCCAAGTTCCAGGTTATTGCCTCGAATGAGGCCGTGAACGCTGATGAGGAGCAGGTACTTCCGGGGCTTACTGTTGTTCATCTCGACTTTGTCGGCTTGAAAATAAACCGGGACTCCGGTGGTGATTTACACGTAAACGGTTGCAGGCAGCAACCATAGTCGCGCAATTTTGCATTCAGTTGCAAGTTGGCCAGTTTATCCGGGGCTGCATGGAAGACACATGTCGACAGGTTTGAACCTGGTGACAACAGGAATATGGCTCAGTCATCCTTACCTGCGCTCCCGCAAGCACACCACCAGGACTGCAGCCTGGTTAACGGCTACGAGGGCGAAATGACCGAAGCGGTGCAAGCTGGAACAAACTCCTGTGAATGGCGTGATGGAACGGGACTGCCGTGGACCTGCGCCCTGAATTGCGACCTCAGGTATTTCCCATAAAAGAAAACCCGCTTCGCCACCTGAAAAAGACTGTGCAAGTACAGCTATTTATTTTTATTATCAACCGGATATGCGCGCAAACACGGCGGCAAGCACTCTCACGCCGAGCATGGCAACAGCAGCTGGTGAAAACGGTTCAGCACATTCCTGCACAACCTCAATATAAAGGTTGAAATGCCGCTATATGCTAGAGTTAGCCGTGACATTACTGCGTTACCTGTCAACGTAACTGCGGATATCACGCGCCAGAACCCGAACTGACCACCCAGAGGGACAACCGGCAATGACACCGTACACTCAAACCCTGATCGGCCACCTGACCAGCGTCAAGGCCGGCGCCATGACCGCCAGACTGGTCGAGCCCGGCGATGGCAAGCGCCCCCGCATATCAAGCCGCGTCGATGTGGACATGACAGGACAGCCCGGCAGTTATGTCGCAATCACCCAGGGCGAGATTAAAATCCTTGCGTCCATTTCCTCGATCAAGGCCGTGCCTTCCACCGGTGAATCCGGTACTACACGGACCATTCAACTCATACCGGTCGGTGAAATAAACGCCGGCGGAACATTCCAGAATGGCGTGAAAAGCTACCCGGTTACCGGTGCGGAAGTGCATATGGTGACCAAGCAGGAAATCGAATCCATATTCGTTAAATTCCGGGCACAGGGGTACGCTATCGGTCATTCCATGATGGATGAATCAATCGACATCTGCATGGACCCGGCGGCACTGTTCGGCCGTCACTTCGCCATCCTCGGTCAATCCGGCGCCGGCAAGTCCTGGGCGGTAACAAACTTACTGCAGCGCGCTGTCAGCAAGATGCCAAAAGCGCATATCGTCCTGCTGGACCTGCACGGCGAATACAGCTGGGAAGACGACAGCGGCAAGCGCCACTGCGCGTTTGATGAAAAAACCACGCGTTACATCGACGCCCGTGACCTGGAAATGCCCTACTGGCTCATGACGTTCTCCGAGCTGGTCGACATGCTGATTGATCGCTCGGACAGCTCCGCATCGTCACAGATTTCCTTCCTGCGCGATACCGTACATGAACTGCGTAACAAGGCCAACAAGGACCTCGGCATCGGTGATATTTCCATCGACTCACCGGTGTATTTTTCCCTGACTGATCTCTACAATTATTTCGTCGAAGCCAACAAGTCTTCGACCAACTTCGGCAAGGACAAGGGACCGCTGGCCGGCCTGTTTGACCAGTTCATCATGCGCCTGCATAGCCGCATGAAAGACACGCGTTATGATTTTCTGCTAAACCCGAAACACCGGATCTCATCCGACACATTGCCAGGCTTGCTTCGAGACTTCGTTGGCCTGGGCGAACCCAAGGCACAGATCACTATCATTGATCTCAGCTCGGTACCTTTTGATGTTCGCCCGGTAGTAACCGCGCAGGTTGGCCGGCTTGCATTCGAGTTCAATTACTGGAATCCGAAGTTCAAGGATTTCCCGCTGCTGCTGGTTTGTGAAGAAGCACATTCCTATATACCGCGCGAGAGCAACGACCAGTTTGAAGGGACACGGCAAACCATGCAGCGTATTGCAAAGGAAGGGCGCAAGTACGGTGTGGGACTGGCCGTCGTGACCCAGCGTCCGCATGATCTATCCGAGACCGTGCTCGCACAGTGCAACACCTTTATTTGCCTGCGCCTGACCAACCCTGACGATCAGGCCTATGTCCGCGACCTGGTACCCGAGGCGGAACGTGATTTCATCGATATCCTGTCATCACTGGGTCAGGGCGAAGCCATGGTCATGGGCCTGGCTGTACCACTACCGACCCGGGTACAGCTTTACAAGCCGGACCCGCCGCCAAACAGTAACAGTGTGGATTTCTTTCGCAAGTGGTCAACCGGACCGGATGACCTTGACGTCGATGATATTGTCGATCGCTGGCGCCGCCAGGACCGCTTGCACCGTTAACTGAACCAGCTAACGACTGTACCTGCGCAGTCCGGATAAAGGCCGCACGGCCGATTCCGGGATATCAATGACACGACTGGCGGCGTTGCGCTACAAGCAGCTTGACGGACAATCGCAATCCCGAGGGTCTCAGTCACCGCTAACCTTAGCCGTGATCTGCCCCTGGTCCTGTTCTCCCAGCAATTCATCGTGACCAAGCAGGTGTAATATCTGCTCCCTGGCAGCCAGGCCGTCACGGTAACCAAGTTCCATCAGTTCCTTGCAGAACGGCGCGTCGAACATCAGGTAACTCATCAATGGCCGGCCTTCGCGGGCCAGTGCACCGATCCCTTTAAGCAGAATGCGTACGGAACGCGGAAAGTTCCCCACGTATTTTGCAACAATCTCCCGCACATCCTCGCTGGGGGATATCACCAGGTAATCGATTTGCCTTAATGACGTGTCCTTGTACTCAACCCGTTTGCTGCGTGTCTCGGTAATCGTATGATTGATGCGTCGCATACGCTCAATATCTGCGTCGAGACTATCCATGAACAACGTATCGAAAATGTAGCCGGATATCTGGCCGAATGAAGGATATCTCACGTAGCGATCATCTTCCGGCTGCGCGTCCTGGCCGGGATTCCTGACACCGATAATCAACAGTCGATTAGCGCCCATATGCAGGGCCGGGCTCAGCGGTGCGGTTTGTCGCATAGAGCCGTCACCGTAATACTCGTGGCGCAACTTGACGGCTGGAAACAACACCGGTATTGCCGATGACGCCATCAGGTGATTGATCGTCAGCTCTGTCGGCTGACCGGTACGCCGGGTGCGCTGCCAGGGAACCAGTTCATTGATACCCTGGTAAAATGTTACCGACAGGCCACTGGTGTAACCGGAAGCCGTTACCGACACAGCCCGCAATGCACCGGAGTCGATGGCCTGCTGAATACGCGCGAAGCGGATATGGCGTTCCAGCAATTCACGCAGGGGTGAATTATCCAGTACCGAAAGAGGCTGGCTCTTGATCAGTCCGCCGAGCAGAAAATTTGCGCCCCAGCCAAATGCACTCTTGATGGCCGTCCAGTTGTCTACCTTGAATACCTTGCCGACATGGAAATTTGCCCAGATCCCCCAGAGGCGGTCGACCCCCTCGCGAAAGCGGGTAGCCGAGCTGGCGAGGAGTACGGCATTGAGTGCGCCGGAAGATGATCCGCAAATGACGTCGAACGGGTTATCCGTATCCTCGGGCAACATGTCGGCAATGGCCTTGAGCACGCCTGCCTGATAGGCGTTACGCGCCCCGCCGCCCGGCAGAATCAGGCCAGTGACTTGTTTTTCCTGCTTCTTTTTGAATGACAGCCAATACATGCCGGGGATTAGTTACCTCTCTTGATTATCAATATATCGACCTGTACCCGTACATATATAATGGATATGGGAAATAAATTCGAATCGCGCCCCGGATACGCTTTTCTGCAGAATTTACACCATAACTGCCGCGAT
>JAOULY010000354.1 GCA_029881775.1 Gammaproteobacteria bacterium | reverse complement strand
GCGAAGAAGTTGTCATACAAGGACCAACGGCAACTCGATGCATTGCCCGGGCAGATCGAGGCGCTCGAGGCGGAGCAGGGGGAATTAGAAACGGCAATTAGCCAGCCGGAGTTTTATCAGCAATTACCGGATGAAGTGAAGGCAACGCTGGCGCGGCTGGAAGCGGTGAATGCGGAGCTGGAAAGTTGTTATGAACGGTGGGGGCTGTTGGAGGGGTAGTAATCCCTGCATTCCCGTTTGCTCTCCTTTTACTTAAAAACCCCCTTCTCACCATCGCAAATCAAGCGATGGTGAGAAGGAGTAAATTACCCGTGTGAAGTGATTATGGAATTTCGCAGCCCAGCTCGTTGGCAGCCACAAGGGGATCCACATCACCAGCTTGCACTAATGCTATTACCTCGGCTTCGGTGAAGGGGTAACCGACATCTGGATGAGCTGCGCTCAACAGGGCCGCCGTGCCGTGACGGGCCAGTTTTTTCACGCCACCGCCTTTTGCATTAACGGCAGCCTCAAGGGTTATATCGGGACTGAATAGATCTACCCCGAAGGTAGTATCGAAGTCATCACCGGGGCTGTAACCTGTCGCCGGCCAGTCCTCTAGATGGTTTTTCCAGTAACCGGGGGTGCAGCCCTCGCCGCCAGGTGGGGCACACTCAATGAAATCTTCGTTAAGAGCTAGTCCGGTCCAGGTTGAGCCACCGTTAGTAGATACAGAGATGGCTGCCCTGTTCAACTTTCCTTCAGGAAAATCCACCCATGGGACAAAAACGTCATAGGGACCAGCAGGAACAAGTATATATTCATCCTGAATAACGGGACTCTGCCAGTCGGCCGTGTTATGCAAACGCACCTCCAGCCTTACCATCTCGCCCTCGGCCACGGTACCAAAGAAACGGATACCCGTGCAGTCCTTCTCGATAGTGCCTGTGGCAGCGTTGGCTACTGATGTTAAGGCCATGCTTAGCCACAGTAAAAGCGTTGTAATCGTCGCCAATCTTTTCATCTTTACCTCCTCAGGCTGACCAGCCATTCAACTCGGTAGTAAATCGAATACAGCTATCTCTTTAACTCTTCTATTTTCGGCTGGTATTTGCCTACAAGTATTAGACACGCTCATGTTTTATAAGACGACCTGCCTGGCAACTCAATAAAAAATATCGGTTACTTTGACAAATGACAAAGTTTTTAAAAGGGGACCGTACAAGGGGACGTAGGGAAAAATTTAAAAGTTGTTATGAACGGTGGGGGCTGTTGGAGGGGTAGTCATCGCCGTGTGGGTATTGTGCCTTTAACTGTTTGACTGATTCCGGCTGCCAACTGCCAGTTCAGCCGATCGACGCAACAGTGTGTTAAATCGTTCTGCAGGTGTTGCGTTTTCCAGTGTCTTTCGAGGCCGTCCTCGTACTATAGGTGTCTGCGCGAGAGTGGTCTCCCGGGTCTCCATAGCCGTACAATCAGCGAATGGAGTCAAGTGCACAAATCCTGCTTACCCTGGGAGGCATACTGCTGCTCGGCCTGGCAACCGATATCCTGGGGCAACGCACCTTCCTGCCCCGGGTAACCCTGATGTTGCTGTTCGGGATAGCGATTGGTCCCGCAATGCTGGACCTGATCCCGGCGGTCGTTGCTGACCGCTTTGAACTGATAGCCAACATGGCCCTGCTGATGGTTGGCTTTCTGCTGGGTAGCCGGCTGACCCGGGAGAATCTGCGGCGCTCCGGCAAGGAAATTATTTCAATCTCGGTCAGCGCGGTTCTCGGCACTGCGCTGTTAGTGTTTCTGGGACTGGTGCTGGCCGGCGTGCCTGTGGAAATCGCCATCCTGCTGGGTTGTATTGCCTCGGCGACCGCGCCGGCCGCGACTGTCGATATCGTCATGGAGTCGGGTTACAAGGGTTACTTTGCTGACCTTCTCCTGGCTGTGGTGGCGTTGGATGATGCCTGGGGCCTCATTCTATTCAGTCTGGGACTGGCGCTGGTGGCAGCGCTGGCCGGTCTCGACGGCCACTCTGCCCCCATGCTGGTGGCCCTACAGGATATTGGCGGGGCGGCACTGCTGGGGGTATTTATTGGATTGCCGGCGGCCTTCCTGACCGGCCGTATCAGGCCGGGTCAACCCATGCTGGTCGAGGCCCTGGGGCTGGTGTTTATATGTGGCGGGATTGCCCTGTGGCTGGATGTCTCGTTCCTGATTGCATCGATGGTGATGGGGGCGGTAATTGCAAATCTGGCCAGGCATCACGAGTATCCCTTTCACGCCATAGAGGATATCGAATGGCCGTTCATGGTCATCTTCTTTGTCCTCGCGGGTGCATTACTGGAATTTAGCAGTCTGGCGGAAATTGGCCTGATTGGTGCTGTCTATATCGGTTGTCGCATTGTTGGCAAGGTAGTGGGGGCAGGAATCGGCGGCCGATACAGTCGGTCGGGAGACACGATATCTGGCTGGATCGGGTTAGCCATGCTGCCACAGGCGGGGGCCGCAATGGGCATGGCACTTGTGGCGATCAACCTGCTGCCGGAATATCGCCAGGTTGTACTCTCAGTCGTAATCAGCACAACGGTCTTTTTCGAACTCATCGGTCCGCCATTTACCCGTCTCGCCCTGCAGCGCACAGCCAATAATATAAAAGGGGGTGAAGGGAATAAAAATTAATCCCTCCGTCACTGTTTTATAGGGTCGGAAGTGCCCGATCTGAGTAACGCCCTAAACGTTCGACTACAGTTGCAGGTTCAGGAAGCAGCCTCATGGTCTTATTTCGGCAAGCTCCCGTCATTTAAAGAAACATCGTAGGGTGCGCCGTGCGCACCAGTCGCTGTTGTATGTATCCCCCGGTGCGCACGGCGCACCCTACATCTAATGAATTACCCGTTTCGATCAGATATCCGTCGTCCCCGCGTAGGCCATAATCCAGATAGTAGGTATTAACCCCAGGT
>JAOULY010000353.1 GCA_029881775.1 Gammaproteobacteria bacterium | reverse complement strand
CCTTGAATCAACATGTTATCCATACATTAGCATGTTATGCGCCATGTAACGTGGCAGAAAAGGCGCACATCAGTCATTCGCTTCGGCTGACAGATTAACTTCTTGCCCTGAATTACGCTGTCCTCATTTTCAGGGGTACGGCACTTGAACAAACCCAGATTACTCGAACAGGTTCGTTTGTCTATAAGACGAAAGCATTATAGCCACCGTACTGAGCAGGCTTACATCTACTGGATCCGCTATTACATACGATTCCACAAGCTTAGACATCCCCGCGAAATGCACGAAGACGAGGTTCGCCAGTTTCTCGATTATCTTTCCAGTACCCGTAATGTCGCCGCCTCTACGCAGAACCAGGCACTGTGCGCGATTCTGTATCTTTACCGTGAAGTCCTGGAATTACCCCTCGAATTGATCAAGGGTGTCGATCGTGCGCGCCGCACCAGATACCTGCCCGTTGTTCTCACGCGAAACGAGGTCCAGTCCATCCTGGATAACCTCGAGGGCGTTAACTGGCTATTGGCATCTCTTCTTTATGGTACCGGTATGCGCGTCACCGAGGCCTTGCAACTGCGAGTGTGTGATATTGACTTCGAATATCAGCATATCCAGGTACGCAAGGGAAAAGGAGATAAAAGCCGCCTGACAGTACTGCCGCAAAGCCTGCATAAACCATTACAGCAACATCTTGCAGCAGTAAAGCAAATGCATGATCGGGATATTGAACGTGGGTACGGCTTCACCTGGCTTCCCCATGCACTGAACAGGAAGTATCCGAACGCTGAACGCGAGTGGCTGTGGCAATTCGCCTTTCCTTCCACAACCCTGTCGGCCGATCGTGAAGATGGCGTGATAAAACGCTTCTACATGTCACCGAAAACCATCCAGCGGGCCATGCGACAAGCGGTACGCCGTGCGGGAATTATGAGACGGGCCGGGCCCCATACCCTTCGCCACACTTTTGCCACTCACCTGATCGAAAACGGTTATGACATTCGCACCGTACAGGAACTGCTTGGCCACAAGAGTGTACGCACAACGCAGATTTACACGCATGTATTGAATCGCGCTGGACTGGCTGTCAGGAGTCCGCTTGATAAGTAACTAGTGCAATATTTTTATATTTAAGGAACCTCTGATTAATTAGTCTTTGCGAGGAACGCAGTGACGAAGCAATCTCTAACAGTCTGATTTCGCAGCGGGAGATTGCTTCGCTACGCTCGCAATGACGGGAATTGCTGTATTAATCAGAGGTCCCTTAAAAATATACATGCATTCGACATAGGCTATGGATCGTGAAAGTTTCGACTGGCATACCGACAAGGATGCACTCAACAGGATCAGGCATGGCGTTTCGTTCGCAGAGGCACAGTATGCATTCCTGGACCCGCGACGCGTCATTGCCGTCGATACAGCCCATAGCAAACACGAACAACGCTATTTCTGTTCTGGACGGGTTCGCAAAGGCATTCTGACCGTACGCTTTACCTGGCGAAACGGCAGGATACGAATATTCGGCGCCGCTTACTGGCGCAGGGGTAAACAGGTTTATGAAGAAGAAAACCCGTTATGCTGACGTAAATATCGGCGCGCCACAGGTCATCAAGGATTTTCTGCCGCCACCCGATCAACTGGCTCCCGGGGATGACACCGTCAAGGTCACGATCGCACTCAGCCGCAGCAGTGTCGAATTCTTCAAACAGGAAGCCGGCAAGCATCACACCAGGTACCAGAAAATGATCCGTAACCTGCTCGACGCCTACTGCGACGCACAACGCAACGGAAAACGCCGATCCCGTTAATGCATATCCGTGAAACCCCTCGATGCCTGGTCATTGCGAACGCAATGACTGCGTTTTACTGATTAATCAGAGGTTCCCTGTCTGTTACTGTCGAACAGTCGCAGCTTCTCCCGGTACAACGCCGAAATATCCTCGTCACCGAAACCGTCTTCCATCAATCGCCGGTAGTGAATCAGCGTCATCTCCACCAGCGGCATGGCCACATCGAATTCCGCGGCCATTTGCCTGCAGATGGTGAGATCCTTGTGATGCAGCACCATGCGAAAACCCGGATCGTATTTTTCTTTCGTCAGGGTTGGACCGCGGTGTGTAAGGAACCAGTTGCCGGCCGCGCCCGAACCGACCACGTCGATGACCTTATCAAGCGGCAGCTCCAGCTGTTGCGCAAATGCCAGCGCCTCGCACACCGCCTGGTTGATGCCGGCCGCCATTACCTGGTTGACCGCCTTGGTGGCCTGGCCGCTGCCGACCGCACCCATGTGGGCAACGCGCCCGGCGATACTCTCCAGCACCGGCTGGATGCGCGCCAGCACGGCGGCATCGCCGCCGACCATCATGGCCAGCGTGCCCTTGCGCGCGCCTTCGATGCCACCGGAAACCGGCGCATCCAGGAACGCCGTGTCGGCTGCCGCGAGTTTTTCGGCGGCACGTTGCGCCGTCCCGCGGCTGACGGTCGAGGTGTCCATGACGATGCTGCCGGGCTGCAGGCCGGGCAGCAGTGCGTCAATGACGGCCAGCACGTCTTCGTCTGCGGACACCGACAGGATGACCAACTCGCATGCGGCGGCAAGTGCGGCAGGCGATTGTGCCGGCGTGATGCCGAGCTCATCGCCGAGTTGCGCCGCCGTGTCGGCGCTGCGGTTCCAGATGGCTACGAGGTGACCGGCCCTGTGCAGGTTGCGCGCCATGGGTGCGCCCATGGCGCCGAGACCGATGATGCCGGTTTTCAATGTGTACTCCCTTACGCGCTTTGAAAATAGCCCTGTAGGAGCGCATCGCATGCGCGAAAAATATAACAATCCTGTAGGAGCGCCTTGCAGGCGCGATTCAAATCCTATTCGTTTTCCAGGTACGTGGTATTCGACAACCCGGACTCGAACAACTGCAAATACTGTTGCTGCTGCTGTGGCGTGATATCGG
>JAOULY010000352.1 GCA_029881775.1 Gammaproteobacteria bacterium | reverse complement strand
ACGCGTAAAGAGAAAGTGGTCGTCGATAAAGATGGCGATGAGCTGGATGAGTCGGTCGACAGTATGTTTGAAGGGTCGGGTTACGACCAGACGGATAACAACCACGATCAGCAGGGGATTCACTAGACATGTCTAAAATATTTCCTGCAATGAGGGTCAGTCTCGGTTTTGCGCTTGTCGTTATATCGATCCTGATCGTTTCGGATATGCTGGGAATGATTCCCGATCCGGACAAGGCGGAAATGCAGGGCCGCCAGAAGCTTGCCGAAACGCTCGCTATCCAGTATTCGCTGGCAGCCAGCAGTAATAACTACGATGTGATTACATCCAGCATGAAAATACTGGTAGAGCGAAACGATGACGTGATGTCGGCCGGCCTCAGGAATAACCGCGGGGATCTGCTGGCAACGGCAGGTGATCATGCTAATTTGTGGGAACCGGTTGCAAACGACAAATCTACACTGATGCAGATGCAGGTGCCGATATACAGGGACAGGCGCTTGCGTTCCAAGTGGGCAACAGTCGAACTACGCTTCGCACCGGACAATACGGCATTGTCGCTATTCGGACATTCGATTGACCAGTTTGTGCTGATGACAGTATTTATTGCATTTTCGGCCTTCCTGGCGTTCCTGTTTCTTATCAAGCGGATTTTTACAAATATCGATCCGAGTGCTGTTGTGCCGACGCGTGTGCGTCGTGCGCTGGATACACTGACTGAAGGTGTAATGCTGCTCGATATGGATGGCAAGGTCATGTTCACCAACAAGGTGTTCTGTACCTACGCCATGTCGACGGCCAGGGAGTTGCTGGGTAAAAAGGCCGCTGGTTTTAACTGGGAGGACAGGAGTGTTGAACTCCCGTGGGAAAAAACGCTGAAAGACGGCGAATCCGGTGTCAGGGAATCATTAATACTCATTACCAGAAGCGGTACCCGGCGGAAATTCATGGTCAACTGTTCCCTGGTGACGGATGACAAGGGTAAAAGTCAGGGCGTTATGGTGACCCTTGATGACGTTACCGAGCTGGACGAGAAGAACATAGAGCTGAAAAGTATGCTGAGCAAGCTGAAGGCTTCTTCGGAAATGATCAGCCAGCACAATGATGAACTACGCGTACTGGCCACGCGAGATCCACTGACGGGTTGCCTGAACAGGCGCTCGTTGTTTGAGCATTACGAAAGGGTTTATTCTGATGTGCTCTCATCCGGCACGGTATTTTCCTGTCTGATGATGGACATCGATCATTTCAAGGCGATTAATGACGGTTACGGACATTTGGCCGGCGATGAGGTCCTGAAGGGTGTGGCCAATGCTGTGCAGGATATCATGCCGGAAGACGGTGTTGTATTCAGGTATGGCGGTGAGGAGTTTTGTATCCTGCTGACCGGTAATTCCGCTAGCGAAGCAGAATCGATTGCCGAATGTGTTCGCGAGGCGGTTGAAATGGTGCGCGTTGATGTGCCGGAAATCGATGATCCGATCAGCGTGACTACCAGTCTTGGTGTGAGCAGGTCGAATGACAAGGCGGAAAGTCTTGCCGTCCTGATCGACCAGGCAGACAAGGCGCTGTATGCCTCCAAGCGCCGTGGTCGTAACAGGGTGACCAACTGGAGTAGAGATATTGATTCAACGATCAAGACGGATGAGCAGTCAAATTACAAGGGCCCGCGCACCAGGAAGACGGATCGTAGCGGCTTTGACAACATAACCGGCCTGCTGGATCGTGGCAGCTTCCAGACAAAGCTGGCGCAGTCGATTGATTACAGTCAGCATAACAATACCTCCATGGCAATCGTTATGCTGGATGTGGATATGTTCCAGCGACTGAATTTTGCGCTGGGACACACTGCCGGAGATTACATACTTAGAGAGCTTGCCGGGCGGCTTATGTCCTCCATGCGCGCAACCGACGTGGTTGACCAGCTTTCTCCGGGTGATATGGGTAGCGAAATATTCAGGCTTGGCGGCGATGAGTTCGTTGTTCTCCTGACCGGGATGGAGTCAACGACACAGGTAGAGGGCATTATCAGGCGTGTTGTCGATACTGTTTCCGAGCGTGTGGATGTCGATGGCCAGGAAGTGTTCCTGACCTGCAGTTCAGGTATCAGCCTCTATCCGAAGGACGGTTTGCGTCCGGAAGAACTGGTTACGCATGCCGGGCTGGCCTTGAAACAGGCACAGCGACTCGGCGGCGGGCATATTTGTTTCTATGATGAAAGCTATGCGTCGATCCTGAAGCGTGACTACCAGATCGAGAGCGACTTGCGCTATGCCATAGAAAATGACGAGATGGAACTCTATTACCAGCCGAAACTGGATATCACGACATTGAAGATCGAGTCAATGGAGGCGCTGGTACGCTGGAACCATCCGGATACCGGTTTGCGCATGCCCGGCGATTTCATTGCAGCAGCCGAGGCAAGTGGATTGATAAATCCGCTCGGTAACTGGGTTATGCATGCCGCCTGCAAGCAGGTCCGCCAGTGGCTGGATGACGGCTGCGAAATGCCGGTATCCATTAACCTGTCACCGGTTCAGTTTCGCCAGAAAGACCTGGTCGAGCAGATCAACAGGGCGGTGTCGATGGCGAGAGTTGAACCGCGCCTGATCGAGCTGGAGATAACCGAAAGTGCGATCATGGAGGATGTCGACGCATCACTGGAAACTATCAAGGCGTTGTCCCGCCATGGTTACAGGATATCTATCGACGATTTCGGTATCGGTTATTCGTCGCTGGAACATCTCAAGCGCTACCCGCTTGATATACTCAAGATTGACCGCTGCTTCGTGAAGGAGATCAATCAGGGTGGAAGCGAACTGGCCATCGCGCGGGCGATCGTCGAGATGGCGCACAGTATGGGTATGGTCGTGGTCGCGGAGGGTGTCGAGGAAGAGGCCCAGCTACTGGCGCTGCGTGAAATCAATTGTGACCAGATACAGGGCTTCCTGCTGGGG
>JAOULY010000351.1 GCA_029881775.1 Gammaproteobacteria bacterium | reverse complement strand
TACGCGACACGGCGTAAAATCATGCGGCGCGAAGTCCTGATTACCTGGACTGGATGCCCATAACAGGCTTTCGCAAAAATAGCGATTTCCCGGGCGAGAAATCAGGCTGTCTTTCTACGGAAAGCTCCCATCACGAACAAGCCACTCAGAAACAACAGTGCAGATGCAGGCACAGGCACCGTCGTAACAACGCGGTCGCCTGTAACGGTGTAGGCCAGCTGACTGTCTGAAAAGATCGGCAGAAATGTTGAGTTGGCGATAAAGAACTCAGCCGTGGAGGATGAGATATCCAGGCCATCGCTCGCCAAGCCATCAGTTGCCGTAGTGCCCACCGAAGAACCAGACCATCCGCCAAGTCCCTCTGTGATTCCAACCAGCAATGAATATTGACCAGGGCCAAGTGTCAGGCCGGAAAAGAGACTGTTCAGGCTAGTGGAAAACGCAAACAAACCGACAGCGTCGGCGACAGTCGCGTCCTGGCCCAAAACGCCGTTGTGCAGCACGACACTGCCGCTGCACGCGACACAGGTAATCGGGGCCGAGATCGATATATTCTGATACGTTTCAGTCAGCGTAAAGAACGTTCCTGCGACCTGATCGACACCATTATTCAGAGTGACGCCGTAATCACCGTCATTTGCAACGCTGATAATTGTAGCTGCCGAATCCGGGCTTGTGACGAGGCAAAAAAGCACGGCGAAAGCCGTATGAGTGAAAAAACCTTTCATTGTTTTCATTATAATTACTCCCCTACTTCTCTATACAAGCTATAGAGGTGACACCAGCGTGTCAACTAAATAAAAAATAATAATGCCCAAGCTTGCAGGAAGAATAAAAGCCCTTTTCCTTAAAGTCCGCGGCTATTGAACTGCCCTGTAATCCCCCCATTTTAAAAAGCAGTTATTCGTAGAAAGGTTATGCTGCTGAGCCCCCCAAACTGGCGTACTCATAAGCCGACATTTCCGGATGGTATACGCTATCGATAATCAATCAACCTCGCGTTATCAAAACTCAGGAAAGCTGCCAAGATCATCACTGCATTACATGGAATGCCCCAGATTTCATGTGCGCCTGGTTTAAGTTACATTTTCGAGCAGCGTGCTTCAGCATTAACTTGAGAACAGATGGATCAGGGCAATGGATTGCGCCATCGACCACTGCGAAGTATCTTCTTCTTTGCGTTGAAGCAGATTATCAATATCCCGACTAGCTAAAATTAATTCATGACTCCACCCTGATACATTCGGTAGAACGTGACCCAAACGTGACGCACTCGGTACAGATCCAGGGCAATAGTCGCTTTCAGTCACGAATGCGCGGGGCCGGCATGCGTAACCTGTTGCTTAACTAAGTACACGGAATTTGAATCTGAATTCACACGGCAGGGGTCGCTGGTTCAATCCCAGTATCGCCCACCAATTTTCACACGTCCCTCACCTGTCGGCTGCCGGCATTTCTGCAAAGGGACAACACACAGCATAACCTTCTACTGGATTCTCCTGTTAAGGGAACAGGCAACACGCTACGAACACTGGTACAGACACGACCCTGAAGATCGCACATAAAAAAACGGCTGCCGAGGCAGCCGTTCTGTGTTGATTGTTATTGTTGTTGATTTCTGATTCTGGTATTAAGCAGCCACCTTCCTGCGGCGGGCGACACCCACCAGGCCCAGCAGGCCGGAGCCGAACAGCCACACGGCGGCTGGAACCGGGACTAAGGTACCACCATCGACATATACACTGGTCAGGATATTGCACTCAGGTGTGTGGTTGCCTTCGGCATCAACTTCACAACCCTCGACCTCACCCAGCGGATTCAGGTCATTGAATCCCGAAATGTGAACTGCGAAAAGATGGCCTGCGCTCGAGTAATCAATATAGTCAGCGATGCTATCTCCACCCAGATCGATTGAAAAACTCAAAGGAGACACGCGCGTCCCCCCATCCCTGACCACGACATCAAACTGACCGAATGAAGATTGGTTCCTGCCAAAAACTACGGTCCAGGCTGGGTCCAGACCAGAAATATCAGTGTCAGCCGGAGTAGGAGCAGCACCTAAAACATTGAAACCAAATGACTGTATACCGAAATTCTCGCCAGCATTGGCTGTCAGTATTGAATCAAGGATAGAAACTTCAAAATTGATAAAGCCTGCGACGCCCTCATCATCGATGGTCACCCGCGCGTAGGGAGTACCATCCGGTATATTCCCTGTTCCGTCATTAGTCAGGGTCAAGTCGTAGGACACAATGGTTGCATTCGCAATGTCTGCAAAACCAGCCATGCAAACTAACGCTGCAATAATTCCTGTTTTCATTATTGGGCTCCGTAAAGCTTTCTATTAAATCTTTATCGTTATCAGTGTTTACTGATTCGTTTGTTTTTCAGCCCGTCCAGGCTTTCTTCAATACATATTGTTGTGGTTATTGTGGCATTAATGGTACACATTTCGTGCCAACCAAATATACTTCCAACTAATCATATAGTTAATAGCAGACAGGCCATTCATTGAATGCGAATTATGTCGGGAATCCTGACAGGTATTTTTCTGTTTTTTTCGGTGCTTTTGTACATTATGCAAATAATTCAAGGCATTGTAGTTTATTTATGGACAAGACAAAACAGTAAGGCATACCGACAAATAGCATATCAACTGCCGTTCTTGAGTTATGCAAGGGCTTCAGAGTCGCAGAGCCCGGAAATGAATGGAAAAGTTTACAATTGGCAGGCACGCGGCAAATACACCTTGTTCGGTCAGCTCAAGTGGACGCCGGTCACTCTCGCCGGCTACGTGGCCAGCATCGTGGTCAACATATGGAGCAAAGCCGACACGTTCCCGATCCCGGCCGGTTAATTCAGGATGACTGCCGGCGCCAGACGGCGGCGTGTTTACACTGTGCGTCGATCGCATCAAGCCGTGCTTCGTGTGCCGCCAGTTCGTCGTCGCTGGCGCGGATAA
>JAOULY010000350.1 GCA_029881775.1 Gammaproteobacteria bacterium | reverse complement strand
CCTGACGGGAAAGTATCTGGTGGATGGGAGCTATTACCTGGGCATCGAAAGGGCGGGGCGGAGAGAAAAGTATTTTTTAATATGAACCCGTCAAAAAATACCGGGTGGCCAGAAGGAGAGGTGTTTCAGCAACATAATTAGCGGAATAAAATGTATTGGCTCCGACTTGACCAGACATTCGGTGTCAGATTAGATCCAGCCTGGTGCTCCATTGCAGGTCCGGGTTCGGCCACAACCAGACAGTTTAAATGCAGTAGCCCGGATGAAGTGAAACGTAATCCGGGGGTGTTTCCCCGGATTCCACTGCGTTGCATCCGGGCTACGTTTAAATTACGGAAGTTCTTGAACCGACCGGAAGTACGCATTCCCAGCGAAAATAAATCTGTCCCCTTTAATCCAAAATTAGCATCGACCTTTTTTATTGTTGTCTTTTAGTGACCTGGATATAGCTGATAGCCCCGGTAAACCACATCGTCGTAAACAGGACTTCCATCATCCCCAGTGTGCGTGTCGGTGCCGTATGCCAGGCCTCAAGCACGCCGTGAATAAAATACAGCAGCGCAAGGAAGCAGCTCCAGGCGATGGTGTAACGCTTCTCTTTCAGGATGCCGCGCAGGGGTAACAACAGCGGTCCGGCAATCAACAGTATTGTCAGCGAGATGGGTGCCTTCTGTGGCGGGTAGAGCCAGGCGAACCAGGCGGTCATGAGTATCAGGGTGCCGAAGTAACCGGCTACGGTGATACCGTAAAAGATGCGCGAGGCGTTCATGAGGCTATTGGTTCAGGGATGCGGCGGTTTTTGCCAGGCGCTTGCCCATGGCCATGCACAGGTGTTTTTCTTCCTCGCTCAGCGGTCGTTTGCTGTCGGCACCGGCGGTGTGGCTGGGTCCGTAGGGTGTGCCGCCGGTATGGGTCGTGAGTAATTCCGTTTCCGAGTAGGGCAGGCCCATGATCAGCATGCCGTGATGCAGCAGTGGCAGCATCATGGAAATCAGCGTGGTCTCCTGGCCGCCGTGCATGCTGGAGGTCGAGGTAAACACCGCGGCCGGTTTGCCGGTGAGTTTCGCGCCCAGCCACAGGCTGCTGGTCGAATCGATGAAATACTTGAGCGGGGCGGCCATATTGCCGAAGCGGGTCGGACTGCCGAGCGCCAGCCCGTTGCATTCATTGAGATCATCCAGGCTTGCGTAGGGCGGGCCTTCTGCCGGGATGTCATCTTCGCTGGCCTCGCATACCGTGGAGACGGGCGGGACGGTGCGGATGCGCGCGCTGCAGCCGGCTACGGACTCGACGCCGCGGGCGATCAGTTGTGCCATTTCAGCGGTGGCGCCGTAGCGGCTGTAGTAGAGGACGAGTATTTCGGTCATGGTCTGGTCACTGTTGTTTGGGTTCAGGCTGAAGATTGCCGCGCTACGCATGCAGTAACGGCGCTGTGTAAAGTAGCGATAAAATAGTCAGGGAATCTCTGATTAATTATCAGAACGCCGTCGTTGCGGGCGTAGCTCGGCAATCCATGACTATGGAATCAGTCAGTTGGAGATTGCCACGTCACTTCGTTCCTCGCAATGACGAATTAATCAAAGGTTCGTTAGAGTATATCCAGCACACGCTCCGGAGGTCGGCCGATAGCGGCCTTGCCGCCTTTCACGACTATCGGGCGTTCGATCAGCTTCGGGTGTTTGATCATGGCATCGATCAGTTGCTCGCGGGTGAGTGAGCTGTCATCGAGTCCGGCGTCCCTGTATTCCGCCTCGTGCGTGCGCATCAGTTCGCGCGGCTCCAGGCCCAGCATGTTGAGAATGTCGTTCAGTTGCCCGGCGGTCGGTGGTGTATCCAGGTATTCGATAACGTCCGCCTGCGCGTCGTTTTCTTCCAGCAAGGCAAGGGTCGCGCGCGACTTGCTGCAGCGCGGGTTGTGATAAATCCTGATCGTGTCACTCATGTCATGCTCCGTTGCTCAGCCCTTGACGACCGGGATGCCAGCGATACGCATGCGCCACTCTTCCGGTCCGCTCTTGTGTACCGAGTTGCCCTGTGTGTCGACCGCCACCGTCACCGGCATGTCCTCGACCTCGAATTCGTAGACCGCTTCCATGCCGAGCTCCGGGAAGGCGATGACGCGGGCGCTGCGGATGGCCCTGGAAACCAGGTAGGCGGCGCCACCGGTGGCGATCAGGTAGACCGCGCCGTGCCGTGCAATCGACTCAATTGCTTTCGGGCCGCGCTCGGCCTTGCCGATCATGCCGAGCAGGCCGGTTTTTTCCAGCAGCGTGTCGGTAAACTTGTCCATGCGCGTGGCCGTGGTCGGTCCGGCCGGGCCGACGACCTCGTTGCCGACCGGGTTGACGGGACCCACGTAATAGATAAAGCGCCCGTTGAAATCAAGGCCATCGGGTAACGGCTCACCGCGTTCGATCAGGTCGATGATGCGCTTGTGCGCGGCATCGCGGCCGGTCAGCATTTTTCCATTCAGCAACAGCGTCTCACCCGGTTGCCAGTCGCGGATGTCTGCGCGTGACAGCGTGTCGAGGTTGACGCGCCGGCTGCTACTGCCGGTGTCGCGCGCAATCACCGGCCAGTCTTCCAGCCGCGGTGTGTCGAGTTTTGCCGGCCCACTCCCGTCCAGCGTGAAATGCACATGCCGCGTGGCCGCGCAGTTGGGGATCATGGCGACCGGTTTTGAGGCGGCATGCGTGGGGTAATCTTTCAGCTTCACGTCCAGTACCGTGGTCAGGCCGCCCAGCCCCTGCGCACCGATGCCGAGCGCGTTGACCTTGTCGAATATTTCCAGGCGCAATTCTTCCAGCCGGGATTGCGGCCCGCGTGCCTGCAGTTCATGGATGGTGATCGGCTCCAGGATGGCTTCCTTGGCCATCAGCATGGCTTTCTCGGCGGTGCCGCCGATGCCGATGCCGAGTATGCCCGGCGGACACCAGCCGGCGCCCATGGTCGGCACCTGTTCGAGTACCCAGGCGA
>JAOULY010000349.1 GCA_029881775.1 Gammaproteobacteria bacterium | reverse complement strand
ACAGAGGTGTTGGCGTCGGCAGCCAGCAGGCGCGCGCTGGTGCTGTCCACTGCACCGAAGGCATACCAGTTGCTGCCGCCGTCAGTGGTGTATTCCCAGCTGCCGTTGGTGTCGTCGACACCGACTACCGCGATACCGGTAAGCGCGCCCGCATCGGCATCAGTCACCTGCCCGGCAATCAGGGTCGATACCAGTGTGCCGGTATTGCTGACCGGGTCTTCGTCGATGCTGATCAGGTTGTTGGCGCCAGTGAGCACCGGTGCATCATTACTGGTGATTTCAACCTGAAGCGTGGGCATGAAAGTAAAGGATGTCGGACCGTCCAGACCTCCTGTTCCCGCTGCAACAAAGTCACCAATTAATGCGCCAGTGTTACCATCGTATTTAATTATCTGGTCTGTTGAGAAACTGGCAACATAGAGATGGCCATCCGGACCAAATGCTATACCTATTCCCTCACCCAACCCGCCAAGGTTAGCTGTCACAAAGTTGTCGATAAAAGCACCTGTGGAACCATCAAAGCGTTTGATTACACTATTGGTGCCACCGATATAAATATTCCCGTCAGGTCCCCAGGCGAGCGAACCAGGGCCGTTGAGTCCACCACTGCCAGTACTGATAAAGGTATCCGCAAAAGCACCCGTAGTGGCGTCGTATCGCAGCACACTATTGGTGTTGTAGCTCACCACATAGAGATAGCCGTCGTTACGGAATTCCATGTCGGTCGGTCCATTCAGCCCTCCGCTGCCAGCTGTGACAAAGGTCCCTAGGAATGCGCCTGTAGAACCGTCATATTTTAGGATTGAATCACCAATTTGATTACTGACGTAGAGATGGCCATCAGCGCCAAAAGTGATCCCCGCAGCTGCATTTAACCCACCGCTACCTGCGGATACAAAGGTGTCTACATATGCACCTGTCTCGGCGTTGTAGCGCACAATATTGTCGGAGGTATGGCCGGCAACATAAAGCAGACCATCCGGTCCGATAATGGCGGTATAAGGATTGGTGAGTTCTGCACCGCTGAAGGTCTGAGTGTAGGTGCCGCTGATGCCATCAAAACGGAATAACCCTTCACCGGTAAGAAATGCGGTCGGTACAATCACGTCATTATTAAAATGCACACCATTGCCGTCTGTGGCGCTGACTAAAATATCCATGGTCAGGCCCTTGAATCCAGCATCGTAAACATGAGTGATACTGCCTGGATTCCCAGCCACAGTTTGAATGCTGCCATCCCCCCAGTTGATGGTCCAACTGGTGGCATCTTCGTCTGCAGAAAGGTTGAGTGTGTAAGTTGAACCGCCATCTACTGAGGCTGCACCGGAGGCACTGACAGTCGTAATAGCCTGGTCAGTAACCGTGATACTGATCACCTGGGTATCGGTATCCGTGCCGTCGCTGGCCTGCACAGTGACTTCGTAGACGTTATCCGTGTTCGCGTCCAACGGTGTCTCGAAATCGGGCGCCGTTATAAAGGTGAGTACGCCGCTATTCGGATGGATATTGAACAGTGCGGCATCAGCGCCGCCGGAGATGCTGAAGGTGACCGTGTCGCCATCGGCATCGGTAGCCGTGACGGTGGTGATTGCAGTGGTATTTTCTGGAATGCTGTAATTGGTTCCCTGTGGCAAAGAAGCAAAACTTTGGCCGGTATTGATACTCCCAAAGGTATTCGCAGAGGCCGCCTGCCAGGTGTAAGTCGGCCCTGCACCGGTTAATTGCAGCGAATCGCCAATCAGTGTTGTGCCATCCTCGGCGACACCGATATCGACACTGGTCATGCCGTCCGCCGGGCCGCCACTTGCTGTTAATGTACCCTCGTAGCTGATGAATTCGATGACTGTTCCGCTGTCATCAACCAGTGCGATGCCATCCGGTGAACCGTTCTGAATACCATTGGTCGGGAAGTTGAATGTCAGCGTTCCATAACCATCGGATTGATTGGCGAATGTTCCAGACAATGCTTCGGTGTGATATACAGCACTATCCAAACCGTTATACAGAACCAGACTCCAGCCAGTGAGGTCTGTCCCCGCAAGTCCGGCAATTTCTATTGCTTCACCTGTGTCCGTGCCTTCGTTGTCATAGTGAAATTCGTTTATAAATACCTGACCAGGACCACTGCCTGAGGTGATAACCGGTGCGGCATTGGCGCCATCGCTGGCTTTAATCGCCACACCACCGATCGCCCACTGGTTGGAAAGGAACGTCCACGACATCGTTTCCGAAGTCGATGTGGCCACCTTGGTACTCCCGGCGCCTTCTGTGCCGGGTTGAAATGTTTCCCAATACTCTGTCTGACCTGCGTCAGGATTGAGTACGTCATCTGTTGAACCATCCACGCCCATGGTACTGAATACCAGGTCGCCCGCGGCAGTACTGATATCGACTGAAGCGGTGGTTCCGATGCCCTGTGCCGAGGCAAAACTTCCTAACGGTGTTGTTTGGTCAACGCCGTTAAATGTCATAACACCTGCGATTCCACCTTCTGTCATCGACTGACTGAATGACACGACTACGTCATGTGTACCGTCAGCCGGTGCAACCATTTGCCAAAGCTCGACGCGTACGTTGCTGCCGGCATCCTGGACTGTTCCAAGCAGACTGAGGGCGCTGCCATTGTAGGTGACGCCAGTAACCGATGCGCCCGTCTGCGCATCCATTGAAACACCGACGATCATCAATGTTTCAGTTCCAGAAGTGGTGTGGGATACGGTGAGACTTGAACCTGTAGTACTGCCTGTCGAACTCGAATCAACCGTTACTGCCAGCACACCCGACCAGTTGCTCTGTACCTCGCTGCTGATTGCTACAGTCGTTTCGATAGAACCGGTTGAATACTCCAGTTCCCAGTCACCACCCAGCTGTGCATTGCCGGTCAGGTCGTCGGAAGCCGCAACATCGGCACCGGTCAGTGTTGCAAGGGAATTGACCAGCAACTGTCCTTCCGAGGAGCCGGCCAGGTTACAGCCATAGATAA
>JAOULY010000348.1 GCA_029881775.1 Gammaproteobacteria bacterium | reverse complement strand
GGTCGCTCCAGTTCCACACCGGCTTGATCGGCTGTCCGGCCAGCGGGTAGGTCTCAACCGTCATTGACGGCAGGTGCAGGATTGCACAGGAATAATTGAAGGCCGAGCTGCCCGGGTTTACCACCAGGGTATCGCCGACCTGCTCGGCATACACCTGGTGCGTATGTCCGACGATCAGCACATCCGGCCGAAAATCCGCCAGCTCCCCCTCCCAGTGCATAACCCGGTCGGCTTGCACCTCACCGGAACGGTCCCGTAACTTGATACCGCCATGACAGGCCGCCGGCGGCTCCGCATGCACCATGTATACCTGTTGCCCCTCGATCGTCTGCTCGAAGCAGGCCGGCAGTGCGCTGAGATAGTCGAGCACGGACGCGTCCCCGTCTTCGGCATGTGCCTGCAAATAGCCCAGGTCATGGTTACCGAGTATCGAAACAGCCCCGGACTGCACCAGCAAGTCGACAGTCTCCCGCAAGCCATCCCGGTAACCGGCAATATCACCGGCACAAAACACCTGGTCGACACCTGCCCGTTCAAATATCTCCAGCGCCTGTGCAACCGGCTTCGGCGTGGCATGCACATCGCTCAGCAAACCTATCAACGTCATAGTCAGCGTCCCTGTTACGTCCTTCGCCCGGCGCGACCGTATCAGGCCAGCGCTACACGGAATAGTTGCGCACTGCACCTGACAGCAGCGCCACCGGCAGCCATATTAAACGGATTCTGGCGCGAAAAAACCCCGCGCCCGCCCATGACCGACCCGCATGGATTCAGCCACACGGGGAACCCGCCAATAAACCGGTCATCGTTTGGTCCGGTTTGACAGGAATCAAGCACATTCTGGTAATTTTCAAGTTCAATACCAGATGTTGACCGGACAGCATGACGTGAGGGAGCGTGTAATCCGCCAGATATGTCTGACAGACACGACAACACATACCTGTTGATTTCAGGAATCTTTCTCCGCCTGCTCGGGGTCATTTACCTGATTGCCTTCGCCTCGATCGGCGTACAGATCGACGGACTGATTGGCAGCCAGGGCATCCTGCCCATCGCCGCACGGCTGGATGAACTGGCACAGACCGGCGACATCGAACTGTTCCTGCAGGTACCGACACTGTTCTGGATCGACGCCAGTGATGCCACGCTCATCGGCGCAACCATTGCCGGCTGCCTGGCGGCAGTACTGATCCTGCTCAACATCGGCCAGCGCGCAGCTCTGATTGCGGCCTTTATCCTGTACCTGTCACTGTTCCATGCCGCGCAACCGTTCCTGAATTTCCAGTGGGACGCGTTGTTGCTGGAAAGCGGTTTCCTGGCGATGTTCCTGACACCGCGCTCGCGCGTGGTGATCTGGCTGTTCCGCTGGCTGCTGTTCCGCCTGCGCTTCATGTCCGGGCTGTCCAAGCTGGCCAGCGGCGACCCGGCCTGGTCCGGCCTGGTTGCGCTGGATACCTATTTCGAGGTGCAGCCATTGCCCAACCCGGTTGCCTGGTATGTACACCAGTGGCCGGAATGGCTGCTGAAGGCCGGCACCATCGGCACCCTGTTCGTGGAACTGCTGGTACCGTTCATGATGTTCCTGCCGCGACGCTGGCGCTTTACCGCGGCCTGGTTGACGATCTTCTGGCAGGTCCTGATTATCATTACCAGCAATCACAACTGGATCAACTTTCTCACCATCATCCTGTGCCTGTTCCTGTTCGATGACCGCGCGATCTCGCGGATACTGCCCGGCTTCATGCAGACGCGTCTGCAATTGCAAGCGGCCGGCGACAAACAGGTTGACCGGCTGATACCGGTGGCCGTCGGCGTACTTGCACTTGCGATCTTCACCGTTGGCACACTGAAGCTGGTCGAGCTCGGTTCAGGACATCGTTTCAGCGGCATCACCGGCAAGGTGCTCGACTTCACGACCGCCTACAGCGTCGTCAACAAGTACCATGTCTTCCCGACCATGACACGCAAGCGTATCGAGCTCGAGATACTCGGTTCGCACAACGGGCTGGACTGGCAACCCTACCAGTTCAAATACAAACCCCAACAGCTCGACCGGCGTCCGGCGTTTATTCTCCCGCACCAGCCGCGACTCGACTGGCAGATGTGGTTTGTAACACTGCATCCGAAACATTTTCCGTGGTTCGACAATTTCATGCAGGCGCTGCTGGCCGGCTCGCCCAGTGTCAGTAAACTGCTCGCGCACAATCCTTTCCCGGACAATCCACCACGGTTCCTGCGTGTAGAAGCCTATGAATATCATTTCACCCGCAAGGATGAACGCGAGCGGAGCGGGCGCTGGTGGAAGCGCACGGCACTCGGGCCGTTTACACCGCTACCCTGGATGGAACGACGCGAAATCGCTGATTGAATGTCACAGATGATCACGCCTGCAGACAGCGCCTGATACGCGTACGATATATCCATGAATCCCTACCGGCGTTTCAAGTTTCCGTGGCGGTCCGGCAACCACTTCACCACACTGGTCGACAGTGTCACGTTCTTCCCGCGCATGCTGGAGGCCATCGAAAAGGCCGAGCACTACATTCTGCTTGAGATGTACCTGGTATCATCCGGCCAGGTTGCAGACCGGTTTATCGCCGCCATTCGTGCGGCTGCCGCGCGCGGCGTGCAGGTCTACCTGCTGTTCGATGATTTCGGCGCACAGGACCTGTCGCCGGCAGACCGCGAACGACTGCAGCACACCAATATCGCAAGCGAGTATTACAATCCGCTGCGCTCGCACAGCACCCTGTTGAACCTGTACCGGATTTACTGGCAACGCGCCACGCATGGCCTGCACCGCAACCACCGCAAGCTGCTGCTGGTCGACGGGACACTGGCCTTTGCCGGTGGCGCCGGCATTACTGACGAGGTCGATTCGCCGGGCATGCCGCACCTGCAGTGGCGCGAAACCATGATCGAGATCCGCGGCCCGGTACTGGGCGACTGGCAACGACTGTTCACGGAAAGCTGGAATGCATCGGCCCGC
>JAOULY010000036.1 GCA_029881775.1 Gammaproteobacteria bacterium | reverse complement strand
CCGCCAGGCTGCACGGGCTGCTGTCGCTGGATACGCAGCAGGACGGTGAGCTTGCCACCGAGTGGTGGGTGCAGTTGCCGGACATGCCCAGGCTTGCCGGCACCGGTACGGTACAGGGCAACGGACTGCACATGCAGCTGCAACAGACCCTCAGCGGGCCGGCCGATGTGACCGTGAATGCAAGCCTGAACGATGTATTCGAACAGCTGGACTGGTCAGCCAGCGTCGATGTCCGTGATTTCAACCTGCAGGCAGTTCAGCCGGAGGCGCCGGCGCGTGTGTTTGCCGGTGAATTTTCCGGTAAAGGCAGTATCGATGAATTTACCGTGACAGGTGCCGCGACTCTGACGGACCCGTCACTGGGAGAGACCCGCGCAACCCTGAACCTGTCGCGTACGCCGACGCGCTGGCAGGTGGATGAGTTGCTGCTGAATAACGACACGTTGCAGGGCGAACTGCGTATCAACGGTGAATACGCCAGCGATGGAATAATGATAGCCAATGCGGCCTGGCGCGGGCTCGCCTGGGCGCTGTCCGAACAGCAGACATTACGCAGTCCCAATGGCCAGCTGATGCTGCAAGGCCGCGCGGATGATTACCGCTTTAATGGCAGCGGCATACTGGAGAGTACCGGTTACCCGGCGCTTGCGTTCACGGCCGAGGGTACCGGTAACACGCAGCAGGTGACGTTGACGCGATTACAGGGTGACAGTACGCAGGGGTCTTTTGCATCATCGGGTGAGATTGCCTGGTCGCCCGCAATGAAATGGCAACTGCAGGCAGCCGTTGACGCGTTCGATCCTGCGTTTTTCGCGCCCGACTGGCCCGGCAAGCTGTCTTTCCGGCTGGACAGTGACGGTCAGCAATCCGACACGGGCTTGCAGGGGCGCCTGAACGTGGCTGACGTCGCGGGCAGCCTGCGTGGTCAACCCGTGTCCGGCACGGCCAGCGCCAGTTTCCTCGGCGACACGCTGAATGTTTCACAGGCGCAGTTGGTGATGGGCGCGGCTCGGCTGTCGGCCAGCGGCAGCGTCAGCGACGCCTGGGATATGCAGTGGGCAATTAACGCGCCGGACCTGGGCCGGTTGCTGCCGGATGCCGGCGGATCATTGCAGGGGCAGGGGCGGGTTGCCGGCCCGCGCGCGTTGCCGCATGTCACCGCGAGCCTGGATGGCAAGCAGTTGCGCCTGCAGGGCAGTCGTGTGGATGCCGTGACGGCGCGTGTCGATGTGGATATGGCCGGTCAGCAGGTTTCCGTCGTGGACATCAAGGCGGCCGGCGTCAGTGCCGGCGGGCAGACGATGGACAGCGTCACGCTGGCGGCGGATGGCAGGCCATCGGGACATACGCTACGGCTGAGTGCACAACAGGACAAGCAACAGTTAACCGGGCGTATCAATGCCGGCCTGGCCGACCAGCACTGGACCGGCACGCTGGAGGAACTGCAGCTGTTGCTGCCTGCAGAGCAGGCCTGGACGCTGCAGAAGCCGTCAAGGTTTGTCATTGGGCAGTCACGCGGCGAGTTGCAGGCCCTGTGCCTGTCAAACAACGGGGCAAATATCTGCGCCAATGGCGACTGGCAGTCGGCGAACGCCTGGCAACTGTTGATCGACGCCGGGCAATTGCCACTCGAACTGGTAAAACCGTGGCTGGCGCCGGATGTGCTGCTCGACGGTGTGGCCGGCCTGCGCGTACAGGCACGCGCTGATGCCGGCGGTCTGTCCGCTAGCGCAGAACTGGTGTTGAATCCCGGCAGTGTGATGCTGGATGAGGGTGAGGAAACCGTGCTGCTGACGCGGTTCGGGGAAAGCCGCGTGACGGCAAACTTGCAGAATAATACCCTGACCGGTGAGTTGAACCTGCCGCTTGAGGAAAATGGCGCGATCAGCGGACAACTGCGTATCGACCAGGTCAGCCTGCGGGACCAGTGGTTCCATGAGCGCGCCCGTATTACATCAACGCTGGCGCTGAATCTTGCTGACAAGGGCCTGGTCTCCGTGTTTGTGCCCACGCTCAGCACCACCCGCGGGCAGCTGAACGGCGACCTTGTCATCGGCGGTACGATCGGTGAACCCTTGCTGAGTGGTGCTGCCACCCTGAAGGATGCGGGTGTCACAGTGCCGCAGGCCGGTATTCAACTGCGTGATGTGAATATGCAGGTCAACGTCAGTGGCAATACGCTTGACCTGCAGGGTTCGGTGACCTCCGGCGAAGGTGTCGCCAGTTACCAGGGGCAGCTGACATTCCAGCCGGGCGCGCCGCTGAGCATGGACCTGGCGCTTGCCGGCGAGCGCGTGCAGGTGGCGAATATCCCGGAGGCCATGGTGCTGGCCTCACCGGATCTGAAGATAAGCTTGCGCGAACAGAAACTCGATATCACGGGTTCTATGCACATACCCGAAGCGCAGATACGCGTGCGCGAGCTTAAAGGTGTGGCCAAAGAGTCCGGCGACCTGGTACTGGCCGAACAGGATGCGGAAGCCATTAAAAACGGCAAGCTGCAGGTAGCCGCCCGCATCAACCTGGTGCTGGCAGACAAGGTCAGCTTCGACGGTTTCGGCCTGACCGGCAAGCTCGATGGCAAGGTGGAGATCATCGAGCAACCGGGCAAGGTTACCCGGGGGCAGGGCGAACTCAATATCAAGGAGGGTCAGTACGCGGTCTATGGTCAGAAGCTGGAAATCGAACGCGGTCGACTCGTGTTCGCCGGCGGTCCCATCGGCAATCCCGGCCTGGATATGCGCGTGATACGCAAAAGCGGTGAGGTACTGGCCGGTGTGCGCGTGACCGGCACGGCCACCTTGCCGGTCCTGGCGCTGTTCTCGGATCCCGTAATGGAGCAATCAGATATCCTGTCCTACCTGTTACTGGGTATACCGACCAGCAAGGCCTCAGGTGCGCAGGGCGCAGCCTTGAGTGGTGCGGCGGCCTCGCTGGGGCTGGCGGGCGGTGACTGGTTGTCCAGCAAACTGGGCGATGCGTTCGGCATCGATGAAGCCGGGGTTGAGTCCGGTGACACGTTGGAGGAATCCTCGCTGGTGCTGGGCAAGTACCTGTCACCGCGCCTGTATATAAGCTACGCCGTGGGCCTGTTCGACCAGCTGAATACCTTCCGGATGCGCTACGATCTGTCGCGGCGCTGGTCGGTGCAGACCGAGGCCGGCGCGGCGACCGGTGCAGACCTGTTGTTTACACTGGAGCGTTGACGCTAAGACGGGCTTATGCGGATGTTATCAGGGCGTTTGTTGCTGTTGTGTGTGGCTATCGCGGTAACTGTGCCGGTAACTGCCAGGGAGGTTGTCGGCTGGGCGGAGGTGGCCGTCATACACCCGGGTAATCTGAGCATACGGGCAAAAATAGACACCGGTGCAAAGACCTCCTCGCTCAATTGCAAATGCCATGACATTTATGAAAAAGATGGCGAACAATGGCTGCGTTTCAGTGTCGATAGTCATGACGGGACGCGGTTGTGGCTGGAGAGGAAAATCCATCGATTTGCGAGAATAAAACGACATTTTGGTGGTGTGCAGGAGCGCCCCGTAATAATGCTGGGTATCTGCCTTGGCGGTGTGTACCGGGAAACCGAGGTCAATGTAATCGATCGTAGCGGGCTGGATTTCCCGTTGTTAATCGGACGACAGTTCCTGCATGAAAACTTCCTGGTGGATTCTGCGGCGCAGTATATAAACCCGCCGCATTGCGACATAAATTCTGTGAAATAAACACGCGGCCATGCGCTGCGAGAACTGGAGAAATAGATGAGCCGGTCAATGTCCTGTTTCAAACGATTGTTTGTTGTGTCAGCAATGCTCGTGGCCCTGCCGGTTTACCCGGATGCGACGCTGACACTGGGTGGTTCCGATGGCCTTGAATCAACCATCCTTATACGCGGTGACAAGGGCCGCATCAGCAGTGCCGACAGGTCGGAGTACCTGCTATTCGACCGCCAGGCCCAGACCATCGTTTTTGTCGAGCCTGCGCTGCGACAGTACACACAGTTGACGGTTGCCGAGCTTGAGACAATGGTGGAGACGGCCGCCATGGTCAAGGAGACCGTCGCCCCGTTTATGGCGGACATCCTGGCCAGTTTGCCCGAGGAGCAGCGAGCTGCCATTGAGCAGCGGATCGGCGGTATGACCGGGTCGCCGGCGGCAGGTGCGCCTGCCAGGGATGCGGCTATAAGCACGGCTGCCCGTGGCAAGCGCGTATTTTCCGGATTGACGTGCGAGGCCCGCGAAATTTTCAAAAACAACCGTCCGTCAATGCAGGTCTGCATGGCAACCAGTGCCGGGGGGGCACTGTCAGCGGCGGATTTTTCCATGCTCGAATCCCTGGTGGATATATCACGAAGCGTTGCCGGGACTGCCGGTAGCATGCTCGGAAATATGCATGAACCGGTAGAACTGCTGACGGCAGATCTCAAGGGCGTGCCGCTGTCTGTTCATGACATGGAGAAGGGTACGCGTTATCAGCTAACGTCGATTTCCGACGCGGAATTGTCAGATGCACTGTTCCTGGACTATGAGAAACTCAGTCGGAAGGACGTGCCGGTCCTGCTGCGCTGATTTTTTCATCTTCGTCTTGTGGCCGGATTAATCGAGGGAGCCTGTCACGGCTGCAGCGTCTTGCAGGCCCCGCCGGTCTTTTTCTTTTTATACTGTGTATTCAGCAAATTGGCCCATAATTGATAGAAGTGACTTTAATGCATGATCGCCACTCTATATCATATATAAAGAGTGTTTCTGACTGATGGCCCTGTTAGCTATATCGGTTGTCCTCACGCCCGGGAGCACCACGGATCGACTACCAATGAATCCAGAGATGACTTAATGGATATCCTGCTTGCAAAACACTGGCACCACTTGCCACGCGAGGAGGTAGCAACCTTGCTGGAGTCGGACGGTGCCAGGGGGCTCGACACCTTTGAGGTGGCACACCGGCAAGCGAATTACGGACCAAACCGGCTTACGGTAGCAAAAGGCAAAGGCCCGCTGGTGTTATTCCTGCTGCAGTTTCATCAGCCGCTGGTGTATATCCTGCTGGGTGCAGCCGCTGTTACCTTTGCCCTGCAGGAATGGGTCGATAGCGGCGTCATTTTCGCAGTCGTGCTGGTGAATGCCGTGATCGGTTTTATCCAGGAGTCCAGGGCATTGAAGGCGATCGAGGCGCTTGCGCGGACCATGGAAGGATCGGCGACGGTCGTTCGGGCAGGGAAAAAAGAGAAAATCACGGCCGTCGAACTGGTGCCGGGGGACCTGGTGCTGTTGCAGTCCGGGGACAAGGTACCGTCCGATTTGCGCTTGTTGCGGACACGTGAATTGCAGATCGATGAATCGGCGTTGACGGGTGAATCGGTGCCGGTCCAGAAGCAGGCGGACCAGCTTGCCAGGGATACGCTGCTTGCCGATCGTAGCAACATGGCGTACTCGTCAGCCCTGGTTACCTATGGCACCGGTGCCGGTATTGTTGTGGCAATCGGTGACAGTACCGAGATCGGCCGGATCAATGCACTGATTGCCAGTGCAGATACGCTGGCGACACCACTCACGCGGAAAATCACCCACTTCAGCAAGATCCTGCTGTGGATTATTCTCGGTCTTGCCGGCCTGACGCTGCTGGCTGGCTGGTATCACGGTGAGCCATTGCTCGATTCCTTTATGGCCGCTGTTGCACTGGCCGTCGGCGCGATACCCGAGGGCCTGCCTGCCGCGATGACGATCATGCTGGCTATTGGCGTCAGCAAGATGGCCCAGCGCAATGCAATTATTCGCAAAATGCCGGCGGTCGAAACCCTGGGTAGTACGACGGTTATCTGTTCCGACAAGACCGGCACCCTGACGCGTAACGAGATGACGGTGCTGCAGGTCTGCGTGAGTGGTCTGTGTTACGAATTCGCGGGCGTCGGCTATGCGCCACAGGGTGCTATCAGTGTGGGCGGGACAGCGATTGACCCGGCATCCCATCCGGCCCTGCTTGAGTGTTTGCGGGCGGGACTGTTGTGTAATGACTCGCGTCTTGTCGACAAGGAGGGTCAATGGGGTATAGAAGGTGACCCGACCGAGGCTGCAATGATAACGGCCGCAGCCAAGGCGGGACTCGCGCATGCGTCCGTTGACGAAAGCTGTCCCCGGATCGACGCGCTGCCGTTTGAATCACAGCATCAATATATGGCCACGTTGCATGCCGCAGATAGCGGGTCCGTGGCCTGCATTTACATAAAGGGGACCGTTGAAAGCGTTTTGTCGCGTTGTCACGATGCACTTGGCGCGGGTATGGAGAATGAGCCGGTTGACCAGGCAAGAATTGAGCGTGAAATTGCGGATATGGCCGGTAAGGGGCTGCGGGTACTGGCATTTGCCCGCAAGACAGTGGCGGCGACCGGGCAATCGGTTTCACATGCTGATATTGCCGGGGGCCTGACCTTCATCGGTCTCCAGGCGATGATGGATCCGCCGCGCGAGGAGGCCATCGCTGCCGTCAGCGCGTGTCACCGGGCGGGCATCCAGGTCAAGATGATCACCGGCGATCACCTGGCGACTGCGGCGGCAATCGCCCGCCAGATAGGTCTCAAGGGCAATGCTGTTGACGATCCCGATAGCTATGCAGTCAATGGCCACCGGCTTGCGCAGCTGGCTGATCACGAGCTGGTTGATATCGTGCAGCGGGCAGCGGTGTTCGCGCGCGTCTCACCCGAACAGAAGCTGCGACTGGTAGAGGCGCTGCAGCGCAGTGGCCATGTGGTGGCAATGACCGGTGACGGCGTTAACGATGCCCCCGCCCTGAAACAGGCCGATATCGGCGTTGCCATGGGTCAGGGTGGCACCGAGGTGGCTAAAGAAGCGGCGGACATGGTGCTGACTGACGACAACTTCTCAACGATTGAAGCAGCAGTCGAGGAAGGCAGGGCGGTATTCGATAATCTCGTCAAGTTCATCGCCTGGACCCTGCCGACCAATATCGGCGAGGGGCTGGTCATACTGGTCGCCGTATTCGCCGGCCTGACGCTGCCCATTACGCCGGTGCAGATCCTGTGGATCAACATGACCACCGCCGTGTTGCTCGGCCTGATGCTGGCATTCGAAGGCAAGGAGCCGGGTATCATGGCGCGGCCTCCACGTAGACCGGAGATGCCGGTGTTAACGGCAGAGCTCATGTTCCGCATCGGGCTGGTCAGCCTGATGCTCTTGCTGGGCGCATTTGGCCTGTTCGAGTGGGTATTGCAACAGGGCAGAAGCGTCGAGATAGCGCGTACCGCGGCAGTTAATATGTTCGTGTTCGGTGAACTGTTTTATTTATTCAATTGCCGGTCGCTGCGCTACTCGGTATTCCGGTTGGGGCTGTTCTCGAATCGCTGGCTCATCCTGGGTGTCGTTGTCATGATCCTGTTGCAGATGTTGTTTACCTATTCTCCAGTAATGAACCGCCTGTTCGGCAGCGCACCGGTGGGTGTTGGTGACTGGATGCTGATCCTTGCCGGCGGATCAGTCATATTTACTGTCGTCGGCATCGAGAAATGGTTGCGTCGTCGTGTCGAAAGCCATGGGTGAGATATATGCGAACGAAGCTAATGTTCTTCGTTATTATATGACCTGTTATAAGATTGTTTTGTGAACGCGGCATCAGCAAGGTTCAGCTTGACTGGGCAGGTTGGTGGCCCTTTAACAGTCCACGGGAAGGAGCAAGCATGGCGAAGCTGACATTTTATGGCGCGACAGAGGGCGTAACCGGTTCCGCCTATCTGCTGGAAACACGCGATGCGCGTGTGCTGCTTGAATGCGGGCTGGTGCAGGGCGGTCGCAAGGAAGAGGAGGCTAACAAGGAGCCATTTCCGTTTGCCATTGACGGCCTGGATGCCGTCGTGTTGTCGCATGCACACCTCGACCACAGCGGGCGCCTGCCGAAACTGGTGGCCGATGGCTATGGTGGTCCGATCTACATGACGGATCCAACCGGCGACTTGCTGGAGATCATGCTGAAGGATGCAGCCTTCCTGGCCATGCGTGATGCCGAGTGGGAGAACCGGCGCAGTCGGCGTGGCGGCAAGCATGAGATAGAACCGCTCTATGATCTGGATGACGTGGTGGCCGCGCTGGCACTGTGCGAGGGCCAGCCTTATGGGCAGCGGGTGGAGGTCGCCGCCGGTGTCGAGGTCTGTTACCGCGATGCCGGGCATATCCTCGGCTCGTCGATCGTCGAGGTGTTTGTTCACGAGGGCGGGAAAGAAAAGAAACTGGTGTTCTCGGGTGATCTTGGCAACAGTTTCGCAGCGCTGCTCAAGGACCCCGAGGTGGTGCTGGATGCCGATGTGCTGCTGCTCGAGTCGACCTATGGAGATCGCAATCACCGCCCAATGGAAGAAACGCTCGAGGAGTTCGAGGAAATCATTGACCAGGCGTCGGCAAGCGGCGGCAACATCCTGATTCCGTCATTTGCCGTCGGGCGCACCCAGGAGGTGATTTACCGTCTCGGCGAACTCTATCAAAAAGGCAAACTGGGAAACCAGGCGGTTTACCTGGACAGCCCCATGGCGATTGCAACAACCGAGGTATATCACCGTTACCAGGATGTGTTTAATCGCGAAGACAGGGCGAAGCTGCGCCGGTCAAGTTCCGGAAGTCTGCATACGTTCCTGCCGATACTTCACTATTCCAGGACCACGGAAGAGTCCATGGAAATTAACAGGATTGACAGCGGCGCAATCATTATTGCCGGCAGTGGCATGTGCAATGGCGGACGTATACGGCATCATCTCAAGCACAATCTATGGAAAAGGAATGCCCATGTCGTCATTGTCGGTTTCCAGGCGATAGGTACACCGGGCCGTGCGCTGGTGGACGGTGCAAAATATTTTCGCATGGCCGGTGAAGAAATCGCCGTTAATGCAACCATTCATACGCTGGGCGGGTTCTCGGCGCATGCCAGCCAGGCGCAGCTGCTGGACTGGGTCAGTCACTTTAATAATCCGCGTCCGCGGTTATTTCTTGTGCATGGAGAGGCCACGGCAAAAGATGTATTGAAGCGAAAGTTGATCGAGGCAGGCTGGTCTGCGGAAATTGCAGGCAACGCTGAAACAATCTCGTTCTAGTACACCACTGATGTTTTTTTATTGCGCTCGCAGGGACGAATAAGTCAGGGATTGCTTTAATGGGCAATACCGGAATACGGGACCTTCAGGATGGACAAACAGGATAATTCACGGCAAGTATTCCCGACAGCAGAAGATGATGCCGATGCTGCGAGGAAGGTTCAGGCCACGCCGCAAACGCGTTCACGATCCTATCAGCTTGCCTATGCCGATAATGATTTTCTGCTGCGCGATGAACTGCGCCCGGTTCGGCTGCAGCTGGAACTGCTGAAGCCGGAGCTTGTTCAGCAGGAACACGGCATTCAGTCTACGATTGTAATCTTCGGCAGCACGCGAATACCTGACGCGGAAACAGCAAAGGCACGTCTGCAAGAGGCTGAATTGCAGGCATCGAAAGATCCGGATAACCAGGTTCTGGCAAGAAAAGTAACAATAGCCAGGGGTATTCTTGCCAAGTCCGGTTACTACGCCGAGGCACAGCAACTGGGCCGCCTGATTACTGAAGCTGCACAGCAGGTCGATCAAGGCCGGCTGGTAGTGATCACCGGGGGCGGGCCAGGGATCATGGAGGCGGCTAACAGGGGTGCGCATGACGCTGGCGGCGAGAGCATCGGTCTGAATATAGTATTACCGAAGGAACAATTACCAAATCCATACGTTACGCCGGAACTTAGCTTCCAGTTCCATTATTTCGCTGTTCGCAAAATGCATTTTCTGATGCGTGCCAGGGCGCTGGTGGTCTTTCCGGGCGGGTTTGGGACGCTCGACGAGTTGTTTGAAACCCTGACGTTAATCCAGACCGGAAAGGTCAGGCCGGTGCCGGTACTGCTGTTCGGCCGCAGTTACTGGGAACGCATCATTAATTTCGAGGCGCTGGTTGATGAGGGCACGATCGAGCAGCGGGACCTGGAGCTGTTTCAATATGTTGAGACAGCGCAGGAAGCATGGGACATAGTCCGGGATTACCATTGCAGGATGACGGGAGTGGACAAGCCGGTAAGCAGATAAGCACTGCTTGTTCATTTGCCGGGCAGTCAGCTGGTCAATGCACCTGTTGAACTATCTCCGCCATTGCCGGAATGAACCGTGATTTGCGTGAACGGAATGACCCAGCCTTCCTGGTTGCAGGCATCCACGCAGGCCTGCTGAATCATGCGTTGTGCCCTGAAATACGCGTTGCCTGCATCACCTGAGAATAACACGTAGATCTGGTAGTCAAGTGAGCTGCTGCCGGCGCTCTTGAACTCGACCAGGATGTCCTTGATGTCATCTTTCAGGCCGGCCTGTGCAGAGCGGTTGATGATTGCTTCCCTGAAACGGCCGGGAACGGATTCAAGGCAGATAGCCTGGTGTTGGTAATCAATACCGAAAGTACTGGCTATTCCGAAGCCATCGCGTGTCAGGTTGCGGATATCCTGGGAGAGAAAGTCCTGCGTGCGAATCTGTATGCTGGCATCTTGTACCGCCACTTCCACAAACTCGATGGTCTGGCGTAACACCCGACCGAGATTGCCGTTGGCAAACAGGATATAGTCGCTCGCCTTGCAGGGAAACCAGGCTTCCTGGTGAGCAGGGCGCGATACCAGCGAGTTCATTGTATGCAGGGGCAGGCGAACGACGCCCTCGAGCAGCGGATTTCGTAACACCGAATAGATGCTCAGGGATTCAACAAGGTAGGGTACGCCATTATACACAATGCGTTCTTCTTCACGTACCGGGCCGACACCCAGCAACAGGCGCAGTTCGGCAGTATATCGCGGTAACGTTTGTCGCAAGCTGAGCGCGGCACCGGCGATTGCGATCAGTGCCAGTGTCAGGAACAGGACGTCACCTCGCACATATAACACCATGAGGATGGCCAGCACGATAATGATTGCAGTTGCAAGGCGATAACTGTAATAGAACAGCGGTGCACGGGCGATGCCGGTATTGTGCTTGGCCCGGTAAAGCCAGCGCCAGTACAGGCTGAGTATACCTTTCGATGCGAACCAGATGGCCAGGCTGATGACAAGGGCAATCAGGAAAGTCAGGCCGCGTCCCCGGACAAATTCCGTTAACGCTTCCCACGTTGTGCTCTTCCACGTTGTGCTTTCCGTTTTAAGCCTGGTTAATGTGTTATTTGAAATATCCAGCAAGCGCTGTGTATCATCTCTGCGTTGTTCCCATTCGGTTGTTAATTGCCTGACCGATTCGGCCAGCGCGGGTGACAGACCCATGTTGCTGAACTGCGCCAGCGATCC
>JAOULY010000347.1 GCA_029881775.1 Gammaproteobacteria bacterium | reverse complement strand
CTTCCACGATATCGCGCAACTGCTGGTGGTGCTGCACCGCCTGCGCGATCACGGCAACACGATTATCGTGATCGAGCATAACCTGGATGTCATCAAGACCGCCGACTGGATTATCGACATGGGTCCCGAGGGCGGCATTGGTGGCGGTGAAATTGTCGCGACCGGCTCGCCGGCCGATGTTGCGAAACACAAAACGTCCTATACCGGGAAATATCTCAAGCAGACGCTGGCACAGTACCAGGCACAGGCAGAAAAACAGAAAAAGGCCGGCTAGCAGACCACTGCCGCAGCAGACCCGCGAATACTGCGACACAAACCCGTTCGCTGGTGAATTTTATCCCACGTTATTCCCGCGCAGGCGGGCATGACGGCGGATCAGACATAACCCCGGACGACTACAGCGCAGCACAGGATATGCTGCAACCCAGACCCCTGTACCCTGTCCATCAGCCTGAATATCGTCCGGCTCAGTCCGTTATGCGCTTTTTCATCTGCTCACGCTGCAGTTCGCTGATACAGCGACCGATCAGGCGCGCCTGCATCGGCGTCAGGTCGGCAAACTGCGCACCGACCAGGTGTTTGCCAGGCGCGCGCAGCTCTTTCCAGTGACGCTGTTCAACCTCACAAAACAGCCAGGACTCGCCAGGTAACCCGATCGCGCAGTTATACCAGCGCTCCGGCACCAGCACCGCTTCATCAAACGGCAGGATGATGCCGGCGCCACCGCGCGACAAATCATATAACTCGCCCTCGAAAATATTCTCCCGCTCATCAAGCAAGACGACGCGGATAACGCTGGAAATCGGTATATGCGCACGGAAATCACTGCGTCGCTGGCGATATTCAAGCCTGGCGGGCAACCTGACCCGATAGGTAACCATGCCATCCTGTTGATCAAAGGTGTCAAGCCCGGAGACAAAACGGATGTCGATACCTTCCAGCTTGCCCGTTACCTGCAACTTTTTCTGTGCCAGCAACAACGGGTGGCCGCTGCCAGGCAGCAGCTCGTCAAGCAATACATGCGTATCCGACACTTCAACCACGCTGCTGGTGAATACTTCAGACTGGCCGGGTATCTCAACCGTCAGCAAGGAGTGCTGCTTTGCCAGCCGATCGAGCAGGCGCGCCACCCGCACCGGATCGGTTATCAATTCACTGTCGGGCAGCGGCTTGTCTGGGAAGGCAGATGACTTGGTATTCATGGCAACTTATCCGGTGCTCAATCTTAACTCACCGGCAATTGCACAAGCCAGTCGAATACGGCGTTTACGATAAAAACTCATCTGCATCCATGAGCATTCCGGTTTATTCAAATAGCTTCGTCCTTGCGAGTGCAACGTGGCAACGGCCATCCTGGATCCATGGCCCGAAGATTGCCGTTTCACAGCGTGACTCGCAATGATGACACAACAGCGGCCATCTATAACGAAATCGCGTCGCCAATCGCCAGTGACAGCACTGCATCCGCCCTGCCCCGATTCACAGCGAACTCGACCAGACCGTTGGCATTTTCATACCAGAACGCCTCACCCACACCAACATCGGTGAAGGTCCGCGCCGTATTCAGCGCGTGTCCGTTTACAGTTAATACCGCATCTCCCGGAACAGAGGACGCACGCAAACCCGTCATGGCATTTCCATAGCGATCGATATACACAATACGCGGCAAGTCATCCAGCCAGCTGGCCTGTTCGAGAGCGGCGGCGTCAACGACCTCACCAACCGGTGCCAGCCCGCGCGCCAGCCTGGCCGCGACCGGCGCAAACACATCGCGACCGTGAAAACTCGGTGAGGCGCTATCACTGTGCGGCAACTGCCAGCACTCGACAGAGCTGGCACGGCGCGACAGCAGTGCGAACAGGCCTTCGTTCGGACCGACAAACCAGTGACCGTCAATCCTTGCGATAACACCCGGCCGGTTACCCCCGACCCCCGGATCAACCACGCACAGAAACACCGTAGCTGGCGGGAAGCGGCTGACAAATGCAGGCAACAGGTACGCGGCCGACTGAATATCGTACGGCGGCAGGTCCGAAAACAGGTGTACCACGCGCGCACCCGGCGCCTGCGCGCACAACACAGCCTCCACCTGGCCCAGGTAAGGCCCCTCCAGGCCGAAGTCAGTAAACAGGACAAGCATGACTGAACATCACCCTGTCCCGCGCTCTCAATCACATTGAAGACCGCCTCTCCCGACTGCCGGTCTATCGTTACGCCCAGCTCGCAGTAGACAGGCTGCTCGAACGGCTCGTCACCGCAACTGCAACCACCCACCACTTCGGTAAAAAACACGCCGACCCGGGCGTGGATAGCAAGCTGAACCTCTGATACATCGAGCACCGTCACGGCCATGTCACTGGCATCGACCTGGCCGCCCTGGTTCACGCATCGATGCAGCGGCAGGTGACCGGCATCGAGTGACTCGATGGCACGTTTCAGCTGTGTGGAGAATTCCTTTGTATCCCGGAACACCAGTGCATCATTGAAGTTCGGCATGCATTCACCCTGTCTGTATCGCGCATATCGTGTAAACAGATTTAAAATAAAGCGACGCTATCGCAGGGACAATGCTGCGCCCTCATACAGCAAAATACTATCTTCCGTCATTGCTGTCCCACATACATTGACTGCAAGGACAGTAACTTCCTGAATGAACATATTACACGGGGAGCCTGGTAGCGACAGGACATGAAAGCGGATATCGCTGCATGAACATTGCGTGCGTTCTCCTTTATGCCCGTTCTTCGGGTGCTCCGGGAGAAGGGCAGGATGGAGACATCATGCGGTTGATTTGATCCCTCTCCCCGGCCCTCTCCCGGAGGGAGAGGGGGATTAGTGGAGCAGCACAGGAAGAGAGAACAGACAATCAGGCGGTTGATTTGACCCACGGCCCCTCGCTTCGCCCTCCCCGGCCCTCTCCCTGAGGGGGAGGGAGTCAACGGGACGGCACAGGCAGAGGAGATAGAAAATCAGGCAGACGGATTGATTTG
>JAOULY010000346.1 GCA_029881775.1 Gammaproteobacteria bacterium | reverse complement strand
GTAGGCCGGGGAGCCGTCTTTTTTTACGAATGGATAGGCATACACCGAACAGTTCGGGATGCTGGCGGGTAGAATATTCTTGCCGAAGTCATGGGCGGAGTTCGGGTTCTCTGCATCCTCGATCAGGCTCGCATACAGGTAGGACTTGGTGAAAATGTAGATACCCATGGAGGCCAGCGACATGTCCGGTTTTCCCGGTATTGACGCCGGATCGAGCGGTTTTTCAGAAAATCGGGTAATCCTGAAATTTTCATCGACAGACATTACGCCGAATTCGGTGGCGTCCTTGCGCGGTACTTCGATACATCCCACAGTAAGATCGGCGCCGGACTTTACATGCTCATAAAGCATTTTTGAGTAGTCCATGGTGTAGATGTGATCGCCGCCCAGCACGATGACATTGTCCGGCGCATGCCGGCGGATAATGTCGAGGTTCTGGTACAGTGCATCGGCGGTCCCCTGATACCACTCGGTCGAGTTGCGCTGCTGGGCGGGAATGAGTTCCACAAACTCGCCGATTTCAGCGCGCATAAATCCCCACGCGCGCTGCAGGTGACGAATGAGCGAGTGTGATTTGTATTGAGTCAGTACGCTGATGCGGCGCAGGCCGGAATTCACACAGTTGGACAGTGCGAAATCGATAATGCGGTATTTCCCGCCAAACGGTACTGCCGGTTTCGCACGCCAGCGTGTCAACCCCTTGAGGCGTGAGCCGGCACCGCCGGCGAGCACGATGACCAGTGTCTTGCGGGTAATCTCCGAGCCGACATTCGCATCGGTGTAATAGCGATAGTTCATCGCCTGTTGCTGGTAATCAATAGTCATGGTTAGGTTGCCTGTTGTCTCTGTACTGCGTGTGACAGGGCGCCAATGACGCCCACGCGATCATCGCTGACGACGCTCACCGGAATTTTCTTCGCCAGTGCCTGCATTCTGCCCTTTGCCAGGTAGGCGCTGATGAAATCGTCGGATTGCATCCAGCGGATGATTTTCCCCGCAATCCCGCCGGTTATATAGATGCCTCCTTCCGGCTTGAAGAGCAGTGCGATATTACCTGTATAACTGCCATAGATTTGCACAAACAGGCTCATCGCATCCCGGGCAGGGGGGTTGCCCGCATCTGCCTCTGCCTGTACCCAGGCGGCGTCGACACCTTCTGTTGACTGGCGGCTGCAAAACCCGTACAGATTGACCAGGCCGCTCCCGGACAGCAGGCGCTCGACCGATACGTGGGTGTACCGTTGCAGCATGAATTCAAGCAGTTCAATCTGCCGCGGGTTCACCGGCGCAAAATCAATATGGCCACCTTCGGTGGACCAGGCGGTGGCATGAGGACCCGTGCCCTGCAACCAGGCCAGGCCGAGCCCCGTGCCTGCACCAATAACAGCACGGGTCGCATCATTTCTGTGCATGCCCGGGTTGAGGACAACCAGGTCCTCCCGGCACACCTGGTCCACACCAAGCGCGGCGGCCTGGAAGTCATTCATAAAAGAAATCTGTTGTATGCCGAAGTGCTGCGCCAGTTGCGGCTTGCTGACGACCCAGGGCAGGTTGGTCAGTCGCACGGAATCATCGTCTATAGCGCCCGGTAATGCCAGCGAGAGCACGTCGATAACGCAGTTTTGCTGCCCGGCAGCGGCGATAAAATGTTCCAGCATCGCATCGAGGCTGGCAAAATCCGTGCTCTGATAACGTGCCTCGTAGAGGATTTCCACGTCTTGCTGTAGCCGCGCAAATACCAGCCGGGTCTTGGTGCCACCGATGTCTGCTGCGATGATGTGCTTGTTCATAGTCTGCTGAAGTAAAATTGCAATTTCTGCGCCACTTTAACAGTCAGGCGACCAGCGTTGCCACCAGATTCAATCCGCGCCGCTATCAAGCTGCGGTGAGCATGCCCCGGCAGGGTCGATCCCGGTATGCCGTGGACCTGCCGCTGGCTATTGTTGCACGACCAGCGCTGCTGCGGGGTTGCCGGTTCCTGTGTACTATAGTGGATACGATCCCCTGCAGGAACAAACAGCCGTGGTTAGCAGAAAACCCCGCAATTTCGCCGCACCCAGCGGCCGCTATCGAGAACGGATGTCATCCGGATTGAGCTGCAATTATGACTGAATTAACGCACTGTGCAGGCTGGCAGGCCCTGTTACAGCACCATGCCGATACCGGTGAGTTGCCGATGCGCCAGCAGTTTGCTGACGATCCGCAGCGCTTCGAGCACTTCAATGTTCAGCTTGACAGCCTGTTGCTGGATTATTCCAAGAATCGTATCACGGCAGAGACCCTGCCGCTGCTGATCGAGCTGGCCCGTGAGCGCGCCCTGGAAGACTGGATTCAGCGTATGTTTGGCGGCGAGCCGATTAACACCACCGAAGGCCGGTCCGTGTTGCACGTGGCACTGCGTAATCGCGCTAATCGCCCGATCCGGGTCGATGGCAAGGATGTCATGCCCGCGGTGAATGCGGTGCTGGCACAAATGCGCGGCTTTGTTGACCAGGTCCGTTCCGGTAAATGGCGTGGTTACACCGGCAAACCGATCACGGATGTGGTGAATATCGGCATCGGTGGTTCTGACCTCGGTCCGTCAATGGTGTGCGAGGCACTGCAGGCGTTTGCCGGTGACCGCCTCAATGTGCACTTTGTCTCCAATGTGGATGCCACCGATATTGCCGAGACGCTGGCGCGGGTTGAACGTGACAGCGTGTTGTTCGTGATCGCCTCCAAAACCTTTACTACCCAGGAGACCATGACCAATGCCGCCACGGCGCGCCGCTGGTTTCTTGACTCAGCTGCCGACGAGAATGATATTGCAAGGCATTTCGTGGCCGTTTCAACCAACCATCAGCAGGTCAGTGCTTTCGGGATCGACACCGACAATATGTTCGCCTTCTGGGACTGGGTCGGCGGGCGTTATTCCCTGTGGTCGGCAATTGGCCTGCCGATTGCGCTGTACATCGGCATGGACCGGTTCGAGCAGTTGCTGGACGGCGGGCATGCG
>JAOULY010000035.1 GCA_029881775.1 Gammaproteobacteria bacterium | reverse complement strand
GGCCAGCGCCGTGGCGGAAAGTTTCGACTGGCTGCACACCCTGGACAGCGTGAAGCTGGCAACCAAACTCGCCGCTCACCGGCCACAGCAGGCACGCCCGCTGGGCGTGCTGCTGCAGGTGAATATAGCCCGTGACCCGGCAAAGTACGGGCTCTTGCCGGAAGCAGTGTATTCCGTGACTGATGCCCTGTTAAACACCGCGCTACCGGGCATCAGCCTTCAGGGGCTCATGACGATCGGCCAGCAAGGCGCAAACGAAGCGCAACGCCGGGCCGAATTTTCCGCCCTGCGCGAGTTGGGTGCAGATTGCGCCATCCGTTTCGGCCGAGAGCACTTCTGCGAGCTGTCCATGGGCATGAGCGACGACTTCGAACTGGCAATTGCCGAGGGTGCCACTATGGTCCGCGTCGGCAGCTCTATTTTCGGCTCGCGCGAGCCGCTCGACTGACGCGTCACGCAGCAGGCCCGGCGTGTCCGGGCAAGTCCTGCCGTACGCTGGCAGGCCAGGCGATCATCTTTGTATGATGTCATCCGGATACAGTACAATGTCGGCACCTGGACGCTCACACGGAGACAATCAATGATTGCACTGGACGGATCTACCTCTCTCTGGATTCTCGGGCTACTGAGTTTTCTGCTGGGTTCGTTCATTGGTTGCATCCTGACCTACACCATCGTCGCGCGGAACAACCGCACGCACCAGTTGCAGATCGAACTGAACGAGCTGACGAATGATTTCAGGGACTACCGCGACCAGGTCACGCACCACTTCATGCGCAGCTCCGAACTGGTGCAGGTAATGACCCAGAGCTACCGCGCCGTCTACGAACACCTTGCCAGTGGCGCCCAGCACCTGTGTGGTGATAACGAGGCCGCCGCGCTCCACCATGCAGCTACCTCACGGGTCACGGCAGAAGGCGCCCCATCCGGCAATACCGGGTTCGATGGTGACTACGACGAGCTGGAGGAACTGGCGAAAATCAGGAATGATATTGACGAGCTGCTGGGCGAGTCGCCGCGCGTCCCGGATATCAAGACAAAGCCCGGCAAGGACAGCTCGTTGCAACACTAGGCAGGCATTTATTCGCCGCTCACTGAAACCGTAATATGACGCCGGTGTCCGCGCGTCCTGTGTTCCCATAAATAAACCCCCTGCCAGGTTCCCAGGCTGCAGCGCCCGTCACTGACTGGCAGGGTCAGGTCTGTGTGTGTCAGCATCGACCGGACATGTGCCGGCATATCATCAGGCCCTTCTGCCACATGCTCGAACAGCGAGTCGCCATCAGGTACTAACCGCACCATGAAGTGCTCCATATCGGTGCGCACATCAGGATCGGCATTTTCACACAGCACCAGCGAGGCGCTGGTGTGATGCAGGAATACGTGGCAGAGACCTCGCGTTATGCCTGAGGCTGCGACGTGCTGGTGGATGGTATCGGTAATCTGGAAACTGCCCCGTCCGGAGGTCCTGATATCGAACGAAGCCTGGTGAATTTTCAGCTGCTGCACTTGCCCTGGTAGACCGACATGATTGACACAAGCTCATCCAGGACAACAACGCGCTCGTCCTGCGTGAGCGCGTCCAGCTCGGGCATGGACTGGTTGTTTTGCAGTGCCTCGATAAAAATCGACACCTTCATACAGCCCTGTTCACACAGGTATTCAACGTACTGATCAACAGTCGACTGCTGCTTCTGAAGCGGGTTAGCGTGCATAAAATTACCTGCCCAATCCGGCGGGAATCAAACCTCAGAAACCCACCTGCATCACGGTTTGCCGACCACGACGTGCATACACTTGAATACAGGTCGCGGTAATCGCGCATCATTATATCAGCATTTACCGGTACAGGTAAATGAGGCTTATGAAACAGCTAGTTATATATACCTTGCCGCTGCTCGCCCTCCTCTTCATACCGGCCTGTAGCCACCAGCCGGCAACACGCCTGACGTCCGGCATGGTGGACGCCAGCGCCCTGCCAGCATCCACGCCGGGACTGGATCATTACATTGCCTGGGTGCCGGCTGAGGCGGCACAAACGGCCTCGGTCGCAGAGGCCCTGGTGCATATTTCATTGCAACAGGCACGCGAACGGGTCAGCGAGGAGATGTGTGAAGGGCAAGCAATTGCACGGGGAATCGTGGTCGAGAAGCATGGCCCGGTTGCCGTGCGAAGCCCGGCCAGCATGGGCGCCACCCCGGCCTGGTACTACCGTATCAGCCAGCGCCCGGGCTTACAGGGTTGCGGTGCAGAATCTGCAAACAAGCTGCAGCGTGCGATACAGTCCAGCTTGCCAGCCTGGATAAGCGTTACTCCCGGCGAGCCGGGCATCAGTCATGCGGCCGCCGTCGAGACCAGTCACTAGTCAGCCGCCCGCCGCAGGCAACAAATCGACGCTGCCGTCTTCATGCTCCATCGACAATATAAGGTCTTTCAGCGTCCGCGCTCCCAGCAAGGTTTCGTTTGAGGCGTTGATCTCCGCCATAAGCTTGCCAACCGCTGTCACCGGCGTGAGCTGCTCGATACTCAGGAAACGACTCTCACCGGCATTGCGTACAGCGGTCAGTATATCCACCAGCCGGATCGAATCGACATCGTGCATCGGCAAATATGCAGTGCCAGATTCTTCAATATTCTCCACCAGGAATTTCTCCTTCACGAGTATGTTCAGCATCCGGCTGACCGGCTCATCCGGCATATCAAGATACTCAATCAGTTGATCCAGCTGCCATGGATCGCGGTTATGCATATGGTTGTATCCGACCAGGTACATGATCTGCAGTGACAGCTGCTCGCGCAGTCGATTGCTCAACACAAACTCGACGCGATGCAGCGTCATATACTTCGGGTTCTGCACGAAGTAGGCAATCTGCGAGCCAACCAGCAAGATCAGCCAACTGAGGTACATCCAGATCAGTAACAGGATAAGAATCGCAAAACCTGAATAAATCGCTGCATACTTCGCCGACGAGGCAATGAAAGCGGCGAAACCCCAGCCGGTAACTTTCCACAATACGCCGGCCAGCACACCGCCGACCAGTGCGGCACGAAACTGCACGCGGGTATTCGGGATCAGGATATAAATAAAGGTGAATGCCAGGCAAATCAGCACATAGGGCAGCAACTCACCGGCATACAGCATCAATGTACCAAACGGCTCCACCGCCGCGATTTGCTGTGCAATACCGGTGTTCAGCATGGTGGCAGCAATACCGACAGCACTGAACAGCAGTGCCGGCCCGATGGTTATGACGCTCAGGTAATTACTGAATCGCTGCGACATGGAACGCAGACGATCAATCTGCCAGACGAAATTAAAGGCCGCCTCAATTTTTTGCACCAGCGCAACCACGGTATAAATCAATAGCGCGAAACCCAGTGAACCCAGCATGCCGACCTTTACGTTGTCGACAAAACCCATAATTGTTGCGGCCACATCTGCACCACTCGGACCCAGCGGCTCGAGCATGATCCCGAACAGGTAAGTCTCCAGCCGTGCGTGGAAACCAAATCCTTTCAATACCGAGAAGCTGACCGCGAGCAGCGGCACTATCGACAACAGCGTGGTGTAAACCAGGCTCATGGCGCGCAAGTTAAGCTCGCCGCCGAGCAACTCCCTGAACAACAGGTGCGCCACGCGCAACACGAATACGACAGCCCGCCGCACACCCGTCAGCCGGCGCAGATCATCATTCCAGACGAAGGCAGTGATACTCGCGAAATTCATACCGGGTAATCGCATCATTCTGGCCTGGCTATCCATGGTTGGTCATGACTGGCGAGGACTGGAACCGGGTCCCGCCTCACCCTGCATCGGCAGGATAATACCCCGCTGATTGTCCCCTGAGCCTTTGTTTCATAATAGCACCACTTCGCTGCAAGCAGCGGTTTGTACATGGATTTTTCACTAAAACCGCCGCCCGGAAACGGGTCGTATCCGTTAAAGGTTAGGGTCGACTCGCCGATACGAATCCATGAACCTGCACCTGTACTGGATTGCCAAATGAGTGACGCCCCCGGAAACAAACAACGTCTCCTGATTGTCGATGATTCCAAGGTTATCCGGGTAACCGCGCGGAAGATCCTGCAAAATCATTTCGAGACGGTTGAGGCCGTTGACGGCAACAATGCATGGGACGTGCTCGCCAGCGACAAGCCATTCTCGCTGGTCGTCTCTGACCTGACCATGCCGGGCATGGACGGTTTCGGGCTGCTGGAAAAAATCCGCAGTTCACACCTGCCGCACGTCAGCAGGATTCCGGTCATCATAATTACCGGTGCGAATGATTCCGAGTCAACCATGCAACGCGCCACCGCAGCGGGTGCAACCGATTTTATCGGCAAACCATTCGACGCCATCCATCTTCTCGCCAGAACCCAGGCACATGCCGATGCGTACAGCACCGAGCAGTCGCTGACACAGGAAACCATGACACTGGAGGACCAGGCCCTGGTCGATCCTTCGTCCGGTCTGCCCAACGAAACGGCGTTCATCGAGCGAGGCCACCAGCAACTGTCCTATGCAGTACGCCACAACTCTACACTGGCGCTGTTCTACATAGACATAGACAACTTCGGCGATCTGTTCATGAAGCATGGCGAGGCAGCAACCATCGAGGCTGTCAGGGCCGTAGCCGGCGTCCTGACCGCCTGCAAACGCAAGGAAGATGTTGCCGCAAGAACCGGGACATCACGTTTCACCATGTTACTGCCCGGCATGAACAATGACGGCATCCGCAACCTGGCGGAGCGGATCATCAGCGATGTTAAAGCCCTGCAAGGCAGTGGTAGCGATGCGCTCGTTTCACTGACTGTCAGCATCGGCGTTGCGACACCGGATATCAGCAGCGAAACTGAATTCGAATCCATCCTGGCAACAGCAGCAGGCAACCAGCAACAGGCAACCAGCCGGGGTGGCAACCAGGTTGTGTTTACAGAATCCGCAGTACCCGATATTGCGCCTGAACTGCCTTCCCTGGATGAAACGCTGCAATCGGCGCCAGCTGTGGACATGGTCGACACTGCAACCGATGAATCAACTTCCGGGACAGTTGTCGATTCATTCCCTGATCTTGAACTCGTCGGCACTGAAGCCGAAACGCAGGATGAACTGCAACCGGAAACAGCCAGCAGTTTTCCGTTCGCGGACGTGGCCTTTGATGAAGACGAAACCATTATCATTACCGCACCGGGTGACTACTACTCCCTGGACTGCCATGTGACCGCCGCAGCCGGCGACACGTCCGGACTGTCGGATGCCTCCGCCGCATCGGCAACCCTGACCGATGCCCAGGGTGGCGAATCGTCGCCCGTCGTCATGCAGGCACCGGGCAACGCCAACGATTCACCCGATGGCGAGACTGAACGACGCGGGATCTTCTCCCGTTTCAGGTCATTATTCAGACGCAAGCGCTGAACAAATACCAGGCTGGCATGGCTAGATTGGCCACTGCGTTCCAGTCAACGCATAAATTCAATATAATTCCGGGAAATGTTGCCACCTGCAGGCGACGTGGAGACCGGGATGCCATCATTTGACGTCGTTTCTGAAGTCGATTTACACGAGGTAAGCAATGCGGTCGACCAGGCCAACCGTGAAGTCGGCAACCGGTTCGACTTCAAGGGATCCGATGCCCGCGTTGAACAGGCCGATCATGTATTGACCGTCCACGGCGACAATGAATTCCAGATCAGGCAGGTCATCGACATTCTCCACAAGAAACTGGCAAAGCGTGGCGTCAATATCGCCGCACTGCTTGAAGGTGAGGTTATTGTCAGCGGCCGCAAGGCGCGCATCGAAATCTCCGTACGTCATGGCATCGACCCGGACACGGCGCGTGACCTGATCAAGCAGATCAAGGCATCCAAAATCAGGGTGCAGGCCAGCATACAGGGTGACAAGGTTCGGGTAAGCGGCAAGAAACGCGATGATTTGCAGAATATAATCAGTAACTTGAAGGATTCTGCGCCCGACCTGCCGCTGCAATATATCAATTTCAGGGATTGACCGTGACGTACACAGCGTGTTGATACCGGCACAGCACCGCCGGTTCCCGGCAGGCATACAAGCGCACGCAAAATAGACTAGAATACGCGACTTGAATTCAACAGGTTTCGCACCGTCCATGACTAATATCGACGCGCCGGCATCAACCCCGGAAAAAAACAGCTTCACTTACGAAGAACTTCTCGACTGCGGACATGCGCGCCTGTTCGGGCAAGGCAACGCCCAGCTCCCGCTTCCCCCGATGCTGATGTTCGACCGGATTATCGAAATCAACAACAATGGTGGTGAGAACAGCAAAGGTGAAATCATTGCTGAACTCGATGTCAAACCCGATCTGTGGTTTTTTGACTGCCACTTCGAGAATGACCCGGTCATGCCCGGCTGCCTCGGCCTGGATGCCATGTGGCAGCTGGTCGGATTTTACCTCGGCTGGGCCGGCAGCCCCGGGCGCGGACGTGCACTGGGTGCCGGCGAGGTCAAGTTCACCGGCCAGGTAACACCGAAGAACAAGCTGATCACCTATCGGATCAGCATGAAGCGTGTTATTCAGCGCAAACTGAATATGGGTATCGCCGATGGCGTAATGGAAGTTGATGGTCGCGAAATCTACAGTGCCAGCAACCTTCGCGTCGGCCTGTTTACATCAACAGAAAATTTCTAGGAACTGGATTATGCGTCGTGTAGTTGTTACCGGGTTGGGTATTGTTTCAAGCATCGGGAATAACCGGGAAGAGGTTCTTGACTCCCTGCGTGCAGGCAGGTCCGGCATTGAATATGTCGATGAATACAAGGAACTCGGCTTCCGCAGTCACATCGCCGGCACGGTTAATATCAACACCGAGGAATTGATTGACCGCAAGCTGCGCCGCTTCATGGGCAACAGCGCCGCCTACAATTATATTGCCATGCAGGAAGCTGTCGCAGATGCCGGCCTGGCAGACAACATGGTTTCCAACGAGCGCACCGGGCTGATTGCAGGCTCCGGTGGCGCGTCTACCGAGAACGTCTCGCTTGCCGTCGACCTGCTGCGTGAAAAAGGCCTGCGTCGCGTCGGGCCTTACATGGTGCCGAGAACCATGTCGAGCACGAACTCCGCCTGCCTGGCAACACCGTTCAGGATCCACGGCGTCAACTATTCCATCAGTTCCGCCTGTTCCACCAGCGCCCACTGCATCGGCAATGGTTACGAACTCATTCAATGGGACAAGCAGGATATCGTGTTTGCCGGTGGCGGTGAGGAACTGCACTGGACCCTGACCCTGATGTTCGATGCAATGGGTGCCCTGTCCTCAAAATACAATGATGCGCCGGAAACGGCATCACGGCCATATGATGCCACCCGTGACGGTTTTGTTATTGCCGGCGGCGGCGGCATGGTCGTACTCGAAGAGCTGGAACACGCGCGTGCGCGCGGCGCAAAAATCTACGCGGAAGTCGTCGGCTACGGCGCAACTTCTGATGGCTACGACATGGTACAGCCATCCGGTGAAGGCGCAGTGCGCTGCATGCAGCAGGCAATGAAAACCGTCGATACGCCGATTGACTACATCAATGCACACGGCACCAGCACCCCGGTCGGGGATATGCGCGAACTGGAAGCGGTACGCACCGTGTTCGGCGACAATATTCCGAAAATCAATTCAACCAAGTCACTGTCCGGCCACTCACTGGGCGCTGCCGGCGTTCACGAAGCAATATTTTCACTGTTGATGATGCAGGATGATTTTCTCTGCGCATCGGCAAACATTAATGAAATCGATCCGTTGGGCGCCGACTTCCCGATTGTGCGAGAACGCATAGACAACGCAGGCGTCAATACCATGATGTCCAACAGCTTCGGCTTCGGTGGCACCAACGCGACACTCGTCTTCAAACGCTGGCAGGACAGTTAACCGGCTGCGCAATACCTTGCCACAGCGGCTTATTCCTTGAATTCCCGCGGCCGACGCGATTCACGCCAGCGCTGAAATGTCGCATGCTCGCGAAAGCCGCCGGTAATAATGTAGTCGAGTACGTTACGCAAGCGGTAGAACTGCACCACGGAATCCACCCGGATAATCTCGCTGCCGTCGGTATCGAAAAAGATCAGCGTTGGCGTATAAAAAAGCCCGAGTTGCTCCGCCCACCGTCGCGCCGTGGTACGCTCACCGGACGGTGTGACCACCGGCGTATCCGACCAGTAAGACAGCTGCACCGATTCCATTTGATCAAGTCTCGAGCGTATCTCGTCATCCTGCAACGGACCGGTATGCAGCACATCGCAGGCATGGCAGTTACCTTGCTCGAAGAACACAACCAGCGGCCGCTCGCCCTTGAAGCGACTGCGGTCAAGCATATAGGGGCCAGCGAGAAAAAATGGCTCGTTACTCAGGTCCCCGGGTTCGAATATAAGCGGCACATCGGCGCGTGCCAGGTATTCGGTGAATTTCTCGTTACGGTAATGACCGTCCGCGATATATTCCAGCGCAGCCCTGAACCGGTATGGCGGGTAGTAGCCGCGCAGACGCAAAACCTCCTCGCCCTCGGTTGAATAAAACACCACTGACGGCGTGAAGTTGGTTTCCTCGCGAACCGCCAGCATTGTCTCGTTCAGGATGTTGCCATCAAAATCGGTGACAGACCGGTGACCATGAATATCGATCCCGATAATATCGTAGCGTTCCGCCATATACGTCCTGATGTCATCCTGGACCAGGTCTTTCTCCAGGAACTGGCGGCAGTAGGCGCAATACTTTTGCCCGTAATAGATGATCAATCCATCCTTGCCGGCCTCTTTGGCCTCAAGCAGGTCTTCATTGAAATCCAGAAAACTGAGCTTGAACCAGTCCGGAAAACCCAATGGCTCATCCAGCGGGCTGTCGTCGAACAGCGGAAAATCCGCGTCGGGGGCATCGGCAGCCACCCACGACATCATGGAGAACAACAACAAGGCAAATAGAATCCGCAACATACCCCCGGAACCTGTTTTGTTTCTAGCTATTTAGCACATGCAGGCGCATCGTTACCTGACATGACTCAAGCACCCCTCCCATAACTCGCGTAACTTGTGTCCGTCTCCCACAAGGTCACATCGACCACCGGGTAACCCTCCGCTGCCACGTAGTCAAATATCATTCGCGCAATATTTTCCGCCGTGGGATTGAAATCGGTTACCCGCACGCGCTCGCCGGCTGCCTGTAATACCGGCAGCACCGGATCATCGCGGTGCAGCAACAGGGTGTGATCAATTTCATTGTCCAGCCACGTCCAGACCAGTTGCTTGACGCGGCTGAAGTCCTCGACCATGCCGAGTGCATCAAGCTGCTCGCTGGCGAGCGTAATGACCGCGCGCGCATTGTGGCCATGCAGGTGTGCGCACTTGCCATCGTAATTCAGCAGGCGATGCCCGTAACAAAAGGCAACTGACTTGGAAACCTGGTACATAACGAACACCCACTTTCATGTAGTTATCAAACAGACGTGAAAGTCAGCTTCGGATTTCACGCCTAACTGGCTGCGAGGTGATGTTTTACCTGCCAATGGTTTCATTCTATGGGGGCTATCCAACATTGGCTATACTTTATGCAGACAATGTCATTAGAATGACCAGCATGTTAATGATTACCCTGGCTTTCGCCCGCGCATAATGGCCGGCATGCCGACCTGGACCATTCTTGGTGGTGGCTATCAGTCCTACCTGAAGGGCGATTACAGCGCCGCCTACGAAGAATGGCTGCCGCTGGCCGAGCTTGGCGATGCCGAGGCACAGTACAACCTGGGCGTCATGTACGACGAAGGCGCCGGCCGGAAAGCTGATCTTGCCCTGGCGGCAGAGTGGTATCAGAAAGCCGCTGAACAGGGCTTCATCGACGCACAAACCAATCTGGGCATCATGTACCTGGGCGGACAGGGTGTACCGAAAGACCCCGACATCGCCCGCAAGTGGCTGCAGAAAGCCGCCGAACAGGGCGACAAGGAAGCCACCCAGCTGTTGCAGGACATGGTCACCGAGCCGGCCTGACCATACCGGCAATCCACTAATTAAACTTATTATTCAATTAGTTGTATAACGTAATACAAGTTTCTTATCGAGGACATCACGGCAAATCATGAGTGCACCCCGCGACAATGAACTGCCGCCTGTTATCACCGCCCCGGACTACCCCCTGCCCGGCAGCGTTGGCACACCTGACTATGCCCCGGGTGAACGCAGCGCCCTGATCGAAGAGATCAAGACACTGCTACGGGAAAAAGACGCCGTGCTGGTGGCGCACTATTACACCGATGAAGACCTGCAAATGATCGCTGACGAAACCGGCGGGACGGTGGCCGACTCACTCGAAATGGCGCGTTTCGGCAGCAAGCATCCAGCCACTACACTGGTCGTTGCGGGTGTGCGCTTCATGGGCGAAACGGCAAAGATTCTCAACCCGGAAAAACGCGTACTGATGCCCACGCTGGAGGCCGAGTGTTCACTTGACCTCGGCTGTCCGCCGGAAAAGTTCATCCCCTTCTGTGATGCGCACCCGGATCGCACCGTGGTCGTCTATGCGAACACCTGCGCCGAGGTAAAGGCACGTGCCGACTGGGTTGTCACATCCAGCATCGCGGTTGACGTGGTCAGGCACCTGAAGGCACAAGGGAAAAAGATAATCTGGGCGCCGGATCGTTTCCTCGGCAGTTATGTACAACGCACCACCGGTGCCGACATGCTGCTCTGGCAGTCGAGCTGCATTGTGCATGAACGCTTCAAGGCCGCGGCTATTGCCAACCTGTCCAGGCAATACCCGGATGCCGCCATCCTCGTACATCCCGAGTCGCCCGACAGCGTCATCGAACTCGCCGATGTGGTTGGCTCTACCACGCAGTTAATCAACGCGGCCAGGGATTTACCCAACAAGCGATTTATTGTCGCAACTGACAATGGCATTTTCTACAAAATGCGCCAGGCGGCACCGGACAAGATCTTCATGGAAGCACCGTCCGCCGGCGAAGGCGCAACCTGCGAAAGTTGCGCGCACTGCCCATGGATGGCGATGAATCATCTCCGCAACCTGGCCGATGTGCTACGGAACGGTAATAACGAGATTCATGTGCCGGAAGACATTCGTGTCCGCGCCCTCAGGGCCACCCAGCGCATGGTCGACTTCGTGGCCGCCAGGAACTGAGCACGCGCGGATGCTGCCGTCACGCAGCGGACAGATCAGGCGCTGGCCCGCCTTCCTGCTCGTCTCACTTCTGCCCGTTCTGGCCGCCTGCGACGGTCTGTCACCGACACCGCACACCACCACTGAGGAAACAGCCACTGCCGCTATTGGCGCCGCCGAGCTCGGACTGATCGTCAATACGCGCGACCCGGTTAGC
>JAOULY010000344.1 GCA_029881775.1 Gammaproteobacteria bacterium | reverse complement strand
GACGAGTGCAACCAGCAGGCCGATAATGATGAGTGTCTTTGCCATGATTGTACGTGTCGGTGCTGCAGTATTATGAACCGGCCGCATCCCGCGGCGGCTGCCAGCGGTCAAGGTCCAGTCGCTCGCGTGCGTTCTGTGTCGTAATACGCGCCACTTCCAGCGGATCCATATCGCGCACCGCTGCCAGCGCAGCCAGGCAAAACGGCAGGTACTCGGGACTGTTGCGCTCGCCGCGGTGCTGCGCCACGGTCATGTCCGGGGCATCGGTCTCCAGCAGGATCGATTGCAGCGGCAACGCGGACGCCAGCGCGCGCAGCTTGCTGGAGCGTTCAAACGTCAGCATGCCGCCGAAGCCGAAACTGAAACCGAGATCGATATACTGCTGCGCCTGTTGCAGGCTGCCGTTGAAGGCATGCACGATACCGCCGCTGACACGCAGTCGTTTCAGCGTGGACAGCACCCGGTCGTGCGCCTTCAGCACGTGCAGGATGACCGGTAATCGTGCGTTGCGCGCAACCAGCAGTTGCGCCTCGAACAGTGCCTGCTGGCGATCAGCGTCGAGGCCATCGACGTGAAAATCCAGACCGATCTCGCCGATGGCAACGGGGCGGTGATGCGCGACCCATTGTTCCAGCTGTTCGACATCGCCCGGCGCGTGGTCTGCCAGGAACACCGGGTGCAGCCCGAAGGCCGGGTACAGCGCCGCTACCTGCTGACTCAGCGCCCACAGCGATGGCCACCCGGAGGCCTGTACCGCCGGCACCACGAAACCGGCCACGCCCGCCGCGCGGCTGCGCTTGATGACCGCGTCGCGATCGTTATCGAAGGCCGGCTGGTCAAGGTGACAATGGCTGTCGATCAGTTCCATACACTCATTCTATGCCGGGCCGGCGTCAAACACAGTCGATTTCTGGTATGTTGCCGCCCCATGACAGTGAATATCTCCCGACGATTCGGCGGTGTCGCCCGCCTCTATGGCGATGACGGCCTTTGCCGGCTGCAACAGTCACACGTGTGCGTGCTCGGCATCGGCGGCGTCGGCTCATGGGCAGCCGAGGCACTGGCACGCAGCGCGGTCGGCGGCATCACCCTGGTTGATCTCGATCACGTGGCGGAATCGAACATCAACCGCCAGCTACATGCCCTCGATGACACTCTCGGCATGGCCAAGGTGGACGTTATGGCAGCACGCATCCGCGCCATCAACCCGGACTGCAAGGTACAGACCATCGAGGAGTTTATAACACCCGATAACATGGCCGAACTGCTGGACAAGGGGTTTGATTACATCATCGATTGCATCGATGGCTTCCGCACCAAGGCGCGCCTGATTGCACACTGCAAGCGCAACAAGCTGAAACTGATTACCGTCGGTGGTGCCGGCGGCCAGCGCGACCCGACCCGCATCCGCGTCGCCGACCTCAGCCGCACTGAACACGACGCGCTGTTTTCGAAGACGCGCAAGCTGCTGCGCCACGACTACGGCTTCCCCGCCAACCCGAAACGCCGTTTCGATATCCCGTGTGTCTATTCAGTAGAACAACCGCTGTTCCCGGCTGAAGGCGGCGGCGTCAGCCCGGCCCGGCCGGACAGCGCCTCGGTCGGTGGCCTGAGCTGCGCCGGCGGCCTCGGTTCAGCCATGCCGGTCACGGCGAGTTTTGGCCTGGCCGCGGCCGCCTACGTACTGAATAAACTGACGGTACCAATTAAGTAACATCTGATTATTCCGTCATTGCGAGGAACGCAGTGACGCGGCAATCTCCAACTGATTCATTCCATTGTCCGGGATTGCCGCGCTACGCTCGCAATGATGGCGTTTTGATACTTAATCAGTAGTTCCTATGGATTAAACGCCCCGGGCGAGGCCAGCCAGTCGAGCTCCTCGGGGGTGCTGTCGCGACCCAGCAGGCGGTTGCGGTGCGGGAAACGGCCAAAGCGGGCCACGATGTCGCGGTGATGGCGGGCAAACTCAAGGTTGCCATCGAGCCCGGCCTGCTCGAATAATTCCACGGACCGGTCCTGGTCGGCGAGTGACTCGCTGTGCATGAATGGCAGATACATGAATGCCAACCGGTCACGCGGCAATTGCCGGTCGAAGCCGCGCGCGATGGCACGCGTGGCAACCGCGCGTGACTGCGCCTCGGTGCTGTAACACACAGCATCGTTGCGATACATGTTCAGCGGCAACTGGTCCAGCACAATGACCAGGGCGAGCGCACCATCAGGGCTTTCTTCCCACGCTTCCAGCCGCTCATCACGGGCCTGCTGCCAGGTCGTCTCGAAACGGGTGCGAATGGCTGCGTCGAATTCCGGCGTGGAATTGAACCAGTGCTCACGCGCCGTTGGCGCAAACCAGAAGTCGAGCACATCGGCCGGCGCCGTAGTCACGCGCCGGCCGGACCCTGCGCGTAACCGAACTCGGCCCGCCATTCACCGCGCACGTAGTCGAGCGTCAGCCAGTGGGGGAAATAGCGTTCCGGGTGCACGATGGGCATGTCCCTGACCGGTGGGTTATCACGCTCGACTTCACGCATGGCGCAGGTTTCGGTCACAACCGGGCGGAAGCGCACCTGTAGTTTGTCTGACACGGTATGGACATCGCAGGCATCAATGGTCTCGCGCACATAGACGCGCTTGCGCACCAGGCAACTGAAATAGAGTTCCAGCTCAAGAAACAGCGCGCTTGTGCGCCGCTCGAGTTGCGCCTGTGCACGCTTGCTGATCGTCAGGTTGAGCGAACGCTCGCCCACTACCACAGTTTTCTCCATGGTCTGCTCCCGCCACCTCTTTTATGGAGAAACCCTTAATCCAGCACGTGGTAGCGGTCAGCGCCTACTGCACACTGCCAAAGCCGCTGTCCTTGCTGCCGGCCGGCGGCACCAGCCCGGCAATACGGCAACCCTGTGCAATCGGCCCGCCCGGGAACAGGAGGTAGAGAAATTTCATACCGCCGCGCGCATGGAATTTTTCATCCAGGGCATCGTGCAGTTCACGCACGTTGATACCCCGCCCGT
>JAOULY010000345.1 GCA_029881775.1 Gammaproteobacteria bacterium | reverse complement strand
CGAGTGGTAATGGCAGCTTTACGCTGGAGACCGTTGAACGCAAGGCACGTGGTACCGAGGTGGTGCTGCATCTGCGTGAGGGTGAAGACGAGTTCCTCGATGCTTTCCGCCTGCGCAATATTATTCACAAGTATTCTGACCATATTCCGCTGCCGATTGAAATGCTGCAGGAGAAGGCTGCCGGGGAGGAAGAGGCACCACGTGAATACGAGCCGGTCAACAAGGCATCGGCGTTGTGGACCCGGCCGCGTAACGAAATCAGTGACGAGGAGTACAAGGAATTCTACAAGCACGTTGCGCATGATTTCGAGGACCCGATGACGTGGGTCCACAGCCATGTCGAGGGCGCGCAATCCTACAAATCGCTGTTCTATATCCCCGCGCGTGCACCGTTTGATCTTTACGACAGAGACAGTCGCCACGGCATCAAGCTGTACGTCAATCGTGTCTTTATCATGGATGACGCCGAGCAGCTGATGCCGTATTACCTGCGTTTCGTGCGTGGCCTGGTCGATTCCGATGACCTGCCGCTGAACGTCTCGCGCGAGATACTGCAGCACAACAAGCTGATCGATACCATCCGCGCCGGTTCCATCAAGAAAGTCCTCGGCATGCTGGAGTCGATGGCGAAAGACGCGCCTGAACAGTATGCAGGCTTCTGGGCGCAGTTCGGCAAGGTCATGAAGGAAGGTCCGGGTGAGGATTTCGCCAACCGCGAGCGGATTGCAAAGCTGTTACGCTTCGCGAGTACCGATACCGGTGTGGATGCGCAAACGGTGTCGTTCGATGATTATACTGGCCGCATGAAAGAGGGGCAGGAAAAGATCTATTTTGTTACGGCCGACAGTTTTGCCGCGGCTGCCAGCAGCCCACACCTGCAGATATTCCGGCGCAAGGGCATCGAGGTATTGCTGCTGTCGGATCGTGTCGACGAGTGGCTGGTGTCGCACCTGCACGAGTATGACGGCAAGCAGCTGGTATCGATTGCCAAGGGCAAGCTTGACCTGGATGCGCTGGCTGACGAGGCCGAGAAGGAAGCGGCGAAAAAGATCGAAGGCGAGTTTGCCGACATGGTCAAGCGCATGCAAACAGTGCTGGATGAGCGCGTACAGGAAGTGCGCATCAGTCAGCGCCTGACAGATTCTCCATCCTGCCTGGTGATGGGCGAGCATGACATGGCTGTACATATGCAGCAGATGCTTAAACAGGCCGGGCATGATGTGCCGGAAACCAGGCCGGTGCTGGAGATCAATCCCACCCATCCGCTCGTCAGTCGTTTGCAGGATGAAGCCGATGACAGCCGTTTTTCCAGCTGGGCCAATATCCTGCTGGACCAGGCCATGCTGAGCGAGGGTGGCCAGCTGGCGGATCCGGCCGGTTTCGTGAATCGTTTGAATGAATTGCTGCAGGATATGACAAAGACGGGATAACTCCCGCAGACAGGACTGCCCCGCAAGGGGCGGTCGGTCAGCTGGCGCTCTCCGTCCGGGAGAGGGCAACGCTTGTGGAGGCAGCATGCCGGGAAACGCAAAGCCTGAGTTGCTTGCCACGGTCTTTTCCGATTACATCTGCCCGTTTTGCTATATCGGCGATCTTCGCCTTGAGCGCCTGCGCAGCCATTTTGACCTGCGTATAAACTGGTGCCTGATCGAGATTCACCCGGAAACACCGTCAAGCGGCCAGCCGGTCAGCGAGCTGGGTTATTCGAAGGACCGCTGGACTAGCATGATGGATAATCTCAACCGGCTTGCCGGCGAGGAAGGCGTGACGCTGTGTGAGCACGATTTCACCACCAGCTCGCACAAGGCGCTGCTGCTGGCGGAAGCGGCGAAAGAGGCCGGTCCCGAGACGTTTTACGCGATCCATCGGCGGCTATTCACGGCATTTTTCGAGGATGGATTGAATATCGGCGATGAAACTGTCCTTAGCGGGCTGGCGACAAGCTGCGCGGTACCGGCGGAAATTATCAAGCGCGCATGGACAGACCGGAAATACGAAGACAAGCTCGCCCTGAACCAGGCAGTTGCCGGCCAGTATGGCGTGCGTGCCACACCCACCGTATTCTTCAGCGAATCCGCGCGTCTCGATGGCGCGCTGCCATTCGACGTATTCCTGCAGCAGGCCAGGCGCGGTCTGCTGGAGCAACAGGGTAATTAATCCAGTGGTCGGTCTGTTTATATTTAAAGAAACTTCTGAACTCTCCAGGCAACCCGTCATTGCGAGGAACGGAGTGACGAAGCAATCTGCAAGATGGTGTAATAAAGTCATGAGATTGCTTCGCTGCGCTCGCAATGACAGGGCAGCCAGGGATTTCCTGAATACATTAGTGCTGCGCGGTTCAGCGCCTGATACAGCCTGAATTTCACTGTGGCCGGCCTGGCCGATTATCCTTGGCGGTTTGCCGGCTTTGCGCGAGAATCAATGTATGGCTGATTCCATGCGTATCGACAAGTGGTTGTGGGTGGCGCGTTTTTTTAAAACGCGTGCGCTCGCAACAAAGGCCATCAATGGCGGCAAAGTGCACCTGGAAGGTGGTCGCGTCAAGCCGTCACGCCAGCTGAAGACCGGCGATACCCTGGTCATTCGCAAAGGCCCGTATCAATTCGAAATCAGGGTCGAGGGCCTGTCGGCGCAGCGCAGGCCTGCCGCTGAGGCGCGCGAACTGTATAGTGAATCAGGCGCCAGCGCCGACGAACGTCATGCCCTGTATGCACAGCGCAAACTGGAGGGACACGACGTCCGTCAGCGCGAGCGACGGCCAGACAAGCGTACGCGCCGGCTGATTCACGCATTCAGGGAAAAGCAATCGACATGAGCAGACCTGTTACCCCGGCCATCGCGGTCGATGCAATCATCGAGATGAGTGACCGGCCGGGCAGTCCCATTGTCCTGATCGAGCGTCGCAATCCGCCGCATGGCTGGGCCATACCCGGTGGCTTTGTCGATGTCGGGGAAACACTGGAGGCGGCGGTGATCCGCGAGGCAAAAGAGGAAACCTCGCTGGATATAACGCT
>JAOULY010000343.1 GCA_029881775.1 Gammaproteobacteria bacterium | reverse complement strand
GACGGGTTGTTTTTGTTGTTTCTGCTAAGGAGGAGACATCATGTTTGAATTACTGGACTCATGTGGACAAAGCGCGGTTATCAAGGTAATTGGCGTGGGCGGCGGTGGCGGTAATGCCGTGCAGCATATGGTGGAAGCGAATATCGATGGCGTGGATTTCATCTGTGCCAATACCGATGCGCAGGCGTTGCAGGCAATGTCGGCACGTACGACACTGCAGATCGGCATCGATATCACCAAGGGACTCGGCGCCGGCGCCAATCCGGATGTCGGTCGCCAGGCGGCGCAAGATGACCGCGACCGCATTGCCGAAGTGATCGAGGGCGCCGATATGCTGTTTATCACTGCCGGTATGGGCGGTGGTACCGGTACCGGTGCAGCGCCGGTCGTGGCCAGCGTGGCGAAGGAACTGGGTATCCTGACGGTAGCCGTGGTGACCAAGCCGTTCACCTTCGAGGGCAGTCGTCGTTTGCATGTCGCACATAACGGCATCAAGGAACTGAGCCAGTATGTGGATTCACTGATCACGATCCCGAACGAAAAACTGCAGTCGGTACTTGGCAAGCAGATCAGTTTGCTGGATGCGTTCAAATCGGCCAACGACGTGCTGCTGGGTGCTGTCCAGGGTATCGCCGAACTGATTACGCGCCCCGGCCTGATCAATGTTGACTTTGCCGACGTGCGTACCGTGATGTCCGAGATGGGAATGGCCATGATGGGTTCCGGAACGGCCAAGGGTGAGGACCGGGCCCGCGAGGCCGCCGAGGCGGCGGTTGCCAGTCCATTGCTGGAAGACATCGACCTGATGGGCGCCAACGGTATCCTGGTGAACGTGACCGCCGGCCTGGATCTCGGCATCGGCGAGTTCGAGGAAGTGGGTAATACCGTGAAAGCGTTCGCGTCCGAGAATGCCACCGTGGTGGTGGGTACCGTCATCGACCCGGATATGCGCGATGAACTGCGCGTTACCGTGGTGGCGACCGGCCTGGGATCCCACGCCAAGCAGGCCGGCGACAAGCCATCGCTGGTACACGTCAACCGCGGAGCTGCCGGCACGGCCGCGGATTTGAGCCCGGATTACGACAAGCCGACCGTCATTCGCAAGCGTAACAAGGCTGCAGGGAATGCTGCGGAGGACATGGATTACCTCGATATCCCTGCCTTCCTGCGGCGCCAGGCGGACTAGACGACAGCTGGCTGGCGGTCGGGTTGTCCAGTCCCGGCCGCCGGCCACCAGTCTGGCTTATGCGGGAATCAGGAATACTGATAAGGATGTCACCGTTCATTGCTGCCGTTATGTGACTGCGTTCTATGCAGGTTAATGAGCGTGTGCTAATATGCCTGCGGCTTTTCTGGTACTTGTCTGGAAATCGGCTCCTTAGAGGGAATTCAAGGCCATGATTCGACAACGTACTCTCAAGAATGTGATCCGCGCTACGGGCGTGGGTTTGCATACTGGCGAGAAAATTTACCTTACGCTGCGACCGGCACCGGTTGATACCGGCATCGTGTTTTGTCGTGTCGATCTCGAGCACCCGGTGCAGATACCTGCGCGTCCCGAAAACGTCGGCGATACGCGCCTGTCTACCACCCTGACCAAGGACAATGTCCGAATATCCACGGTGGAGCACTTGCTGTCCGCCATGGCCGGCCTCGGTATCGATAATGCATATATCGACCTGAGTGCAGCGGAAGTGCCGATCATGGATGGCAGCGCCGGTCCTTTCGTGTTCCTGATCCAGTCAGCCGGTATCGAGGAGCAGAATGCGGCCAAGCGGTTTATCCGTATCAAGCGGCCGGTACAGGTGGAAGACGGTGACAAGATTGCGCGCTTTGAACCCTTCGACGGCTTCAAGGTGGGCTTTACCATCGAATTCGATCACCCGGTATTCAAGTCAAATACACAGCATTCGGAAATCGACTTTTCCACAACCTCGTTCGTCAAGGAAGTCAGTCGTGCGCGTACCTTCGGTTTCATGCACGAAATCGAGCAATTGCGTGAACGCAAGCTGGCCCTGGGCGGTAGCCTCGATAACGCCGTCGTACTCGATAACTTCCGGGTGCTGAATGAAGACGGCCTGCGCTATTGCGACGAGTTCGTGAAGCACAAGATCCTGGATGCCATCGGCGATCTTTACCTGCTTGGTCACAGCCTCATTGGCGCATTCAGCGGCTACAAGTCCGGTCATGCGCTGAATAACAAGCTGCTGCGTGCCCTGATTGCAGACAAGTCGGCGTGGGAAGAGGTGACATTTGAAGATGTCAGCGATGCGCCTATTTCGTTCCTGCAGCCGGTTCCGTCCAGCTGATTTACTGACCCCACTTTTCACCCTGTCCGCCCGGACACCTGGTTCGGGCTAAATCCTGTCCGCCCGACTTATCAGTTGAGCTTTTTTCTATCGTTTTGACAGTCTCAGCAGTGCAGTTTTCAGCCGCGGGTCCGATACAGTTTCTGCGGCCTGTGCTAATGCGGCCGCACGGATGCGGTCCGGTGGTCGACCTGATGCACGCTTGACAGCCAAAGTGGTTGTTTTATCTGGTGGAATCACCCGAATCCGGAATGTGTGTGCGGTCACGGTTTGTTGCGCTGAGAGCTGTTTTACTAGTTTGGGCGCGTGAAATCTGAGACGTGCTGCCCAGACCGGGGAATCAGCAGACAGCACCAGTACCTTGTCCCGTACCGACAGGACGTGACAATGCGGTTGCAACGCGGGTGGCAGTAATTGTTGGACCTGTGCATCCAGTGTGGCGATACCGCGGGCTTGGGCCAGTAATGGGGATAACGGCCCGGTTCCAAGCAATTTGCCGATTTTTAGGGGCTTGTTCATGAATTTTCGGGTCAGATGCGAATGAATATCATACTATTTACAAGGCGGCAGGGACAGGTCTGGAACGTCGAGATCAACCCGGTCATGTTAATCGGGGTGATATTCGCATGCATAGCACTGGTCATAGGCGCCGTACTCTATTCCGGTGTCCGGATTGGCGCCGATGAGCTTGCCTATGTCACTGAATGGAAAGATG
>JAOULY010000342.1 GCA_029881775.1 Gammaproteobacteria bacterium | reverse complement strand
CAGAACACTAATTGCAGTGTTGAATAATAAAGAGATCAGGTTAAGGCAGCTCAGCCTGCACCTGGAGGGGATGCTGGGTTCTATTGAGCCAGATCTTATCGACCACCTTGATCAGAACGGCGAATGGATCAATGCTTCTCGCGGCACCCATATTATTCACCAGGGAGCGCCGGCCGGTGATATATATCTGGCAATCAGCGGGCGATTGCAAATTGTAACAGGCAAGGGTGAGAAGAAACGAATCGTTGGTGATATACCCCCTGGTGAGTTGATTGGTGAAATGTCGTATTTTACCGGTGAGCCGCGCTCTGCAGATGTATACGCACTCCGTGACAGTGTTTTGTTAAAGTTAAAAAAGCCGGTCTTTGACGAGTTAATCGCTCGTCATCCGGCATTAATGAATGCAATTGTGTGCCAGCTGATTCAAAGGTTAAGCCGGTCGGCAGAAACCGACACAATGTCACGCCAACTGAAGACAATTGCTATCATCCCGGCCAATAAAGAGACGTCCGTTAAAGATGTCACGCGACAAATAGTCGGTATCCTGGGGGAACAATCAACGGCCAGATATTTCGATAAGTCGCTGGCAGTAAAACTGTTGGATTCAAAAGATGCGCAGCTGGATAAGCCGGATAAATCTACCTGCGCCAACCTGGGTACATTACTGGACGACCAGGAAGATAAGTACACTTATGTAATATATGTAACTGACCATTCGCCAAATGAATGGTCACGCATTTGCGTCGCTCGTTCAGACATGGTGTTAATCACGGCTGATACAAGTAGTGATGCTGATTCAGATCTGGCTAAATCGATATTGGAAACAGGCGCAAATAGTGTCACTGAGCCGTTAAGGGTGCTTGCTCTTATGTGTAAGGACTCTTCAATAAGGCCGGTAAAAACATCATCCTGGTTGTATCAGACAAAATCTCATCATCACTTCCATATCCGTAATAATAATAAAGACGACATGAATAGACTGGTACGCTTTCTGACAGATCGTACAGTCGGATTGACGCTTAGTGGCGGGGGAGCCAGAGGGTTTGCGCATATAGGTGTGATTCGCGCCTTTCGTGAGGCTTGTATACCTATTGATGTCATAGGTGGCACCAGTATGGGAGCGTGTATAGGTGCCATGGCCGCGCTTGAATATGATGAACCCACTATGGTTCATCATTGTAAAGAAACGTTTATACATCCCAGGCCGTTCTCAAAATATACATTACCTTTCGTTAGTATTTTAAGACATGGTGTATTTGACAAGAGCGCAAGTATTTCATTTGGAGAAGGGGATATAGAGGATTGCTGGATAAAGTACTTTTGTATAGCAAGCAACCTCTCAAAGGCTGAAGAAATATCCTTGTCCCAGGGGCCGTTGCGGGAAGCGGTTTTAGCCAGTATGGCTATGCCCGGCACGGTTACTCCCCGCATTCATTCAGAGGGATTATTGGTGGATGGTGGGATGTTAAATAATTTACCTGCAGACGTCATGCAACAGCATGCTCACATCGTAGTGAGTGTTAATACATCTAATGAAAGTCAGTTGCAGCATGAGTTCAAAGAGTTCCCTTCACCGTGGCGCTTGTCTATACAAAAATTACTGCGTCCACAGTACCGCACTAACGTACCCGGAATAATGGATATTATGATGAGGTCTGCCTTGCTGGCGAGTGCTCAAAACGAGAAACGAGTAAGGGAGTGTTCCCATCTCTATTTACGGCCGCCAGTAGGTGATTACAAGCTTATGGATATGAATAAAATATCTGAAATTGTTGATGCGGGTTATCGTTACACAAAGGATATGCTGGAGAAGCATGGTGATAGTCTGATCACCGCGCAATGATTGTAGTCAGCGTATCTCTATAAAGCTGGATGTCTGGATTTGGCCGTCGTCGTAATTTCCTGGCCGAATACCTGAGTGAGACAGTGCCGTAGCCCGGATGCAACGTAGTGGAATCCGGGGAGACACTCCCGGATTACGTTTCACTCCATCCGGGCTACGGTCGTGGGACTGTAGTGCTGGGTGGGGCAGCAGGTGACACCTAACTTTATATGTCTGATTCTGGCAGCCGGCTCAAACGATCGACGTGGCGGAAAAACAGTACATTCCTGGTGGGAGTGTTACTCCGACCCAGGCCGGTCCTTTAGTCGACGCTTATATACGAGCACTTACCGGGGATAAAGCATAAAGCGGATACTGACACTCCTAAAACCGGTCGCGACAGGAATCTTCGTGCACCTCGATATTAGAGATGGGACGGCTACCCGAGTAAAAAAACCTTGTCTATCCCACTACTGTCCCCTAATTTGAGCTGGATCATGTTGATACGCCTGTGGTTCGTAGTATGCTTTTTATTCAGATCCAACCATTACGTCATCCGCCTGAATAACCGGCTTACCGACAGGTCACGTCGAGAAACAACAAGGGGAGGGGTAAATGAACAAGCTCATTATCACATTGCCGGCACTGGCAATTGTCGCCGCATCGGCCACGCTGGTGACTGCCGATAACTCCGGCAGCGAAGTTGTGCCGATGCTGTACATGAATGTGCCCTTCGGCGGCCATTCCAGCGCACAGCGCGAACCGGTATATGGCGCTGCCCTCGGCATAGTCGGTGCGTCGCGGAGTGCGGCCCCGCAAGAAAAGGTGGTCAGCCTGGCGGATACCGGCCGGCCGCGTCTGCTCGATATGCGCTTTAAACAGGGTGGCATCGAATCATTGAAGCTGAACGGTGTGTCACTGGTAAAAAAAATCGTCACCGTCAATGCAGACGGCAGCACCTCTGAGCAGATGGGCATGGCTAGCCTCTCAGAGAGCCAGTGGGTGCTTATCGGACTCGGTGTAGGTGCGACGCTGTGCATCGGTGAAGTCATTTGTGATGACGACGACCCCGCCCAGTTGCCACCAGGAGACGATGTCGTGGCAGACGCTACTGTCGCGCCATAGTTCGCTGCTGATCCTGCTGCATCATTCTGGACGCACAATCCACTGATTCGAAAAAAGGCGCGGGTTACCGCGCCTTTTTCGTCGAC
>JAOULY010000341.1 GCA_029881775.1 Gammaproteobacteria bacterium | reverse complement strand
CATCGATGGTGTTGTTGTTGTTCACGTCGAGGCCATCACTGACGAGATCGAGGATGTTCGCTGTCGTCAGAGGTGTCTCACCCACCCCGGTACCCAGGGGGATAAAGGGCGACCCAAAGGGATCCAGACCGGTTTCCCACAACGGATTTATCCCGATGTTAGCGGTCGCCGTATCCAGGTTTGTATTCACCCGGTTTTCGGCATTGAAGTACGGGATTTCCAGCTCGATCTGGAATTTGTCCGTGACACCGTACTTGAGCTTGAATTCCGCATTTCGGTAACGGTAGTCGAAATCCACCACGGCATCGCCAAAAGTGGCCGGGTTACCTCCCAGCAGCGGCCCGAGCGGCGAGGCCTCGATCAGCTGCAAATCAGTGAACACCGAACTGTCGAGCGGCCCGTTGTAGTCCGCCGCGAGGGCCTCCCTGTCACCGTTCTGGTTATAACGCTCGGTGATCTCGCCGTAGCGATATACGCCAACATTGACATTGTAGACACCCTTGGGAAGCACGCCGGCGCCACCATTACAAACAGAGGGAAGGACCAGTACTGCAGCAATCAACACCACGAACAATTCATGACTGAATTTATTATTCAAACGTATTCCCCTTGACTATTTATAACACTTTCGGGCTGCGTCCCTGTTTATCTCCCGGACGCACCCGTTAATGTATTTCTTTATCCGCTCTATACCGCGTCCTACTTTTTATTCTTTATCTTCTTGCCGCCGACAAAATCACCCGGGCTCTCGCTCTCGCCGTAAAGACCCAGGTTTTTCTTCTTTGCAAGCTTCTTTTCAAGTCGCATTCCGATCTTGTCCTTGATCTTGGTCTTCTTTTTCTTGTGTTCGACGTCATACGTTACATCGAAGTCGACCCACTTGGTACCGACATCGACTACGCTAAACTGCACCGCCTCGAGATCATTATTGATCGTGGCCTCCAGCGCATCGGCATCGGCCACAAAACCCTCGGGCGGCTGGACAGTCGTCGTAACGTTCCAATCACCGACAGATTCAAAGACAAAGGGGTAATACTCCTGGGCACTGTCCCACTCGATATACTCCGGCTGGGTTATCAGCAATTCGGATCCCGTTAACCGCCGGGTCCGGCCAGGCGCTGTATCCATGTTCGGGAGCAGGAAGACCTTCAGGTATTCCTGGAGAAAAATGCCCTGGATACCCCAATCCTTGTTATTGGCCGTTACCCTGGCACCCACGTAGCGGGTGTCTGTGGAAGTCTTGTAAGTGGCAATCAGCAGGTAATCCCCTTGCAGCACCGGGGCGAAGGTTGCATTGCCCTGGCTGTCGGTAAAGCGAACCTGTACGGGATCAACCAGGTCAGACTCGGAAATCAGGGCGTAGGTCTTGTGCCCGACCGGCAGGTAATCGGCGGGAATCGAATTCATCTCGAACAGCTGTACCCGCATTTTATTGATCGGTGTCTGGTTTACATCGGGGCGACTACCCGGGCTGATCGCCAGCAATTCTGACGTCACCCGGATCTGCGACTCCGGCAGCACCACCAGCGGATTTATACTGAATGCAACGGTATTCGAGGTCAGCGGATTGAATTGTTCCGTTCCGGTGGCGGCCGCATTATCAACAAAGCAGTAAATCGCGCCATTCGCCAGTTCCACATAATCGTGAAAAACTTCCAGTTCCACTTCAACGGTCGCATCGTACCCTCCCACGCTCGTGATTGGATAGTAATTACGCAGATCGAAAAGCTTTTCAGTTCCATCGTTGGCAGGATCCGCATCCGTCAGGTCAGTGGGCGGCACCTTGTCACAGGGAACCGCTGGCCTGAGAAAGCCAAGTTCATCCAAAGTATTGAATGCACCCAGTGGCTCGGCATCACCTGCGAATTCCAGCGACCTGATATTGCCCTGCGGACCATTCAGGTCGAGCAGCAAATGAAAGTCGCGCTGCATGAAACCCCGGGTGACATAGGCATCGCTGCCGGACGTATTGCTCACCCGGATAAACAGTTCGAGCGGATCGGTTTCGAGGTAGCTGGTCTGGGCAGATGTCAGGCTGATCCTGATGGGAGACTGCGCAACAGCCATGCCGGTATGCATGCCGAGCAAAACGAACAGGCTGCCCGCAAAAGAGCGCGTGAATTTAGAGAACTTCATTGCCATCTTCCTTATTCTGTCTTGTTATGGATCAGGATCTGGCTGGCCGCCAGTGGGCTGAATGTGCCGCCCCGGTTCCAGTTCAGGCTGCGATCACGCATCAGGTCACCCACCTCCGTGGTGTGATAGATACCCACGGCGTGGCCGATCTCATGCAGCAGCGTGTGAGTCTGAAGAACCTGCAGAGTTGACTCATTGATATCCGGTCCAGGTGTCAGGCTACCCGGATCAGCTGGTGCCGGAAGTTCCACACGCCCATCACCATCCTGGTCGAAGATACTGTATGCGTATGCCCCGTCATAGTCTTCACCCGCTGCCTGCGATTGCGTTACCCAGTCGGACCGGTAGAGGTCACCATCCTGTAACCCGTTACCATTGCGGTCTTCCGATTTACCCTTGCTGCTGTCCGGTCCGCTGCCGTTCTCGATAATGTAATCTTCATAGATATCGAACGGATCAAGAACGCCCGGGTAGCCTCCACCATCTGCGTAGGGCCGGTTGAACGCGTAGTGCATCAGGTTCAGATGGTAAGTAAAGGTCCCACGCTGGACGGTACCGGTAACCGGGTTCAGGTAATACTGGTACTCGGTCGCATTACCGTAGCGGCTGTCGCCCTTGGTTTCCCAGGAGTAGCAGAAGGGTCCGCAATGGTTGATGAAACCGTTGCCAATGGATGTCAGGGTCTCGCTGTTGGTAACGTTGTTGGTAACCACCACGATATCGATGCCCGGCGGTTCGATTGCGCCATGGAAGGATGGCATCCGGGTTACGTCATGTACCGTAATACCGACATTCTGGTAAGCATTGCCGCCCGGCCAGGTCAGGTCGAAGTTCTGCAGGTTGGACACGGCCGGTGCACCACAGGAATTGGCAAAGTTCACGCCGCGGACAAACAGGTCC
>JAOULY010000340.1 GCA_029881775.1 Gammaproteobacteria bacterium | reverse complement strand
TCGAGACCCTGCGTGGCTGCGCCGATATCGAGCGCATCCTGTCGCGCATTGCCCTGAAGTCGGCACGTCCGCGCGACCTGTCCGGCCTGCGTGACAGCCTGGCACTGTTGCCTGACCTGCAGGCACAACTGTCGGCCAGTGACGACCCGCTGGTCCGGCGACTCGCAACCGACATCGGCACGCATATGGACACGCACGCCCTGCTGGCCGCAGCCATCCGGGAAACACCGCCCGTGCTGTTGCGCGACGGCGGCGTGATCGCCACCGGTTACGACAGCCAGCTGGACGAACTGCGCGGCCTGAGCGAACACGGCGACCAGCTGCTGCTGGACATGGAGCAGGCCGAACGCGAGCGCAGCGGCATCAGCAACCTGAAGATCCGCTACAACCGGGTGCACGGCTATTACATCGAAGTCAGCCGGCTGCAGGCCGATCATGTTCCCGACAACTACCAGCGCCGCCAGACCCTGAAAGCGGTCGAGCGCTACATCACCCCGGAGTTGAAGGCGCACGAAGACAAGGTACTGAGTGCACACGGGCGTGCACTGGCACTGGAAAAGTCACTCTATGACGAGCTGCTGAGCACGCTCATCGAACAGCTCGACCCGCTGTCGCGACTGGCCGCCGGCATTTCCGAACTGGATGTGCTGGTCAATTTCGCCGAGCGCAGCATCAGCCTGCAGTTGACGCGCCCGACGTTTTTCGACGGCAACGGCATCGACATCCGCAAGGGCCGCCACCTGGTGGTCGAACAGATCATGGAGGATGCCTTCATCCCCAACGATACCCGGCTCGATCATGAGCGGCGCATGCTGATCATTACCGGGCCCAACATGGGCGGCAAGTCCACCTACATGCGGCAGACGGCACTGATCGTGCTGCTGGCGCACATCGGCTGTTTCGTACCGGCGGAATCCGCGCACATCGGTACCATCGACCGGATCTTCTCGCGCATCGGCGCCGCCGATGACCTGGCCGGCGGTCGCTCCACCTTCATGGTCGAGATGACCGAGACCGCCAACATCCTGCATAACGCAACGACACACAGCCTGGTGCTGATGGATGAGATCGGTCGCGGCACCAGCACCTATGACGGCCTGTCGCTGGCATGGGCCTGCGCGGTCGATCTGGCCGACCGTGTCGGCGCCGGCACGCTGTTCGCCACGCACTATTTCGAGCTGACACAGTTACCGGAACAGTACGACAGCATCGTTAACGTGCACCTCGATGCCACCGAGCACGAAGACCGCATCGTGTTTCTGCATGCCGTGCAACCGGGTCCGGCGGATCGCAGTTACGGCCTGCATGTCGCCGCCCTCGCCGGTGTACCGTCCGGCGTCATACACAATGCACAGGCGCGCCTGCAGGAACTCGAGCAGACCCGGCCGGATACCGGCATGCGCGTCACGCAGCAGATGCCACTGTTCCAGGCCGTGCAACACCAGCCGCTCATCGACACCCTCGAAAAGATCGACCCCGACAACCTGTCGCCGCGGGATGCGCTCAAGGTCCTCTACGAGCTGCAGGCGCAACTGCTGCAATCTCTGCATTCATAATCTGTTCGCATTACAGGTATACTTCACTGCAGGCGGCTGGCGGCCCCGGACAGACACACTGTATTTCAGTAGCTTGCATCATATTTATGATAATCCGGATGTCTATCCGGCACGGCACCTGCCAGCCATAGTGCGAACATGCCTGAACTGGAGAATTGCATGACCTTCGTTGTGACTGAAAACTGTATCAAGTGCAAATACACCGACTGCGTGGAAGTCTGCCCGGTCGACTGCTTTCACGAGGGACCGAATTTCCTCGTCATCGACCCGGACGAGTGTATCGATTGCACCCTGTGCGAACCCGAGTGCCCGATCAATGCCATCTTTGACGAAGGCGACCTGCCTGCCGGCCAGGAGCACTTTCTCGAGCTGAACGCGGAACTCGCCGCCAACTGGCCGGTGATTACACAGATGAAAGATGCACCGGCCGACGCAGATGAGTGGAAGGACAAACCGGATAAACTGCAATACCTCGAACGCTGATACCCCGCCTCACCCCGCATGACCCAAACGCCAGCTGTCATCCTGTACCCGCGTCGGGATGACTTGCTGGCGCAGGTCGCGCGACACATCGTTTCACAGGCAGAGCAGCTGCCGGACCTGACCAGCTGTGTCGTGCTGCTGCCGGACCTGTTGTTCGCCACACAGCTGCGCCGCCACCTGCTCGATGCCGCCGCCGAACACGACTGCCCGGCACTGCTCGGCCCGCACATCAGCACAACCGAGCTATGGCTGGCCGCAGAGGTGCCACTGGCCGCCACGATACCCGGGCGCGCGCGCCGCGAACTCATGCTGGTCGAGGCCATCCAGGCACATGCGAGCCTGTTTGGCGAACAGGACCCGTGGCAACTGGCCGGCTCCCTGATCGCGCTGTTTGACGAACTGACGCTCAACCGCGTACCGGTCGACGCAGACCCGGATGCCTTCACCCGGCGACTGCAGTCCGCCTACGGTCTCACCGGCCGACTGCCGGAACCGTTCGATATGGAGGCGCGCATCGTGCAACGCCTGTGGAGCGCATGGCATATACAACTGCAGGCCGGCAACATGCTCGACCCGCATGCCGCCCTGCTGGCGCGGCTGGCAAGCTGCAACATCCCTGCCGGTACACGCCTGTACTTCGTCGGCCTGGATGCACCCGGCAATGCCGAGGCCGAATGGATCAGCAGCGTAATTGAACAGGGTCATGGCGAGTACCTGCTGCACCAGCCGACACCTGACGGTGAACACGTCGCCGACGCGCTGCAGGCATTACTTGCCGGCGCCACAAACAGTGCAAACAACGCTGACCCGTTCGCCGCCTGCCTCGACAGTGTGTTTGCAGCACCGGACGACGCGCTGCAGGCACGCACGGCGGCAATGCGTGAACGCCTGCCCGCCTCGCCGCTGACCGGCCGCCTGCACAGTTTTGCCGCCGCCTCCCCCGAACAGGAAGCACGCGCCATCGACCTGCAGGTACGCAGGTGGCTGCTTGACGGCAAGCAGCCA
>JAOULY010000339.1 GCA_029881775.1 Gammaproteobacteria bacterium | reverse complement strand
AATAATGTAATCCGCCCTGAATGCGGGCGGCAGGTCGGCTGCCTGTACGTTCATCACACACAGGGCTGCAGCTATCAACAGGCAGTAACGCATCATGCTTTCGTTTCCTTTTGTGCTCTCCAGTACCCAAACGCAGGCGGACTGACAAGGTTAACAGACACCGCCGAATACCTGCCGGAACGGCTGTCCCGGCAACGTGCCGGGTGGCGACCGTATCCCTTTTACACCATCAAACACCCGGCCTGCCAACGCATAATTTTGATATATTAATCAATATTATTCGGTACCCACACAATATTTGATTTATTTATCAAATATTAATTTGCTATTTATGTCAAATATACTAGGATTAGTACCAGTATTTGACATATATATCAATATTGAAGGTGGACCATGGATACAGAGACACGCGAAACGGAACTGATCAGCTTTATTATAGAAAGCGCCCGACAACTCAATATCAGCCAGGGCGAACTCGCCAGGCGTGCGGGCATCCGCCAGGAAACGCTGTCACGCGCCAAGCGTAACCCGGCCATCAGCCTGAAAGCCTTTCAGGCACTGGCCAGGGCGGCCGGCCTGCGCATCCAACTGGTGCCGGATAACTACGTGGCCGAACATGTGGCTAAGGGCAGCCTGTTCCCGACATGAGCACCGACCGCGAAGCCGTTGTCTGGAGCCGCATCGGCGCGATACCCGCCCGCATGGGTCGCGTATATATCACCGACAAGGATTGCCGCTTCACCTATGACGATCAATACCTGGAGACGGGCCTGCCCGGCCTCGGTGTTGTGTATGCGCCCGAGCATTTCGGTAAAACGACCATTACGATGGCGCGCAACGAGCGCTTCGACCTGCTGCCGCCACTGCAGGCACTGATTCCGCCGCGCCACGCGGAAAATTTCCAGCGTAACCTTGCCCTGAAATACCTGGCCTCGCGCGGCATAAAAGGGCTGACAGGTTTCGATGCCGACTGGGAAATCCTGAAGGTATCAGGGCACGGCGGCATCGGCCACCTGGACCTGTTCGAGGATGACGACAAGGCGCGCGCCTGGTACAACAACGTACCCCCGCAGGAACTCTACAGCATCCCGGATGAACTCGGTTTCTCACTGAAAGAATTCATAACCTGGTTCGAGGATGATATCGATGTCCTGATCCAGACGATCGGCCCGACACCCAGCGTCGGTGGCGCCATACCGAAACTGCTGCTCGCCATACCGGCATCCGGCTGGGATGGCCGCATCGGCCTGCCAACCCGGCAAAAGTCACCGGGCGTCACCGACGTGGTACTTAAATTCGAACAGACCACGCGTTACCCGGGCATTATCGAACTCGAAGCGCTCGCCATGGACCTGCATCGGGAGGCCGGTTTCGATGTGCCGCGCTACTGGCCCTGCCAGTTCCGCGATATGCCCGCGCTCGCCATCGAACGGTTTGACCGTACCGCGAACAACCTGCCGCTGATGACGGAAAGCCTGTTTTCCATTATCGCGTCGGGCGCACCACTCACCGACCACTTCAGTTACCGGTACGACTTTCTGGCCCGGGCAATCGACACGCCGAACATCGAAATCGTCACCGACCGACAGGCCGGCAAGGCGCATGTATTCCAGCGCCTGGTCATGTCGCTGCTCACCGGTAACGGCGACCTGCACCTGGACAACCTGTCCATTATGCAAACAGACAAGGTCCGCCGCTTCACGCCGGTCTACGACCCGGCGCCGATGCGCGCCTATGCGCAGCATGACATGCTGAGTGTTATGCCGTTTGGCGACTACGGTGACATACCACCCGGCGGCAACACGCCGGTCGGCCTGGTCGAGGCGATCGGTCGACTGGCGAAAAATTGCGGCCTGGACAAACCGCAACGTGACAACACCCTGCACCGGTTGCTCGAAGTCACGCGCAGTTTTACAGAGCGGGTAAACACGCTCGCGACGGTACCGGATGCAAACAAGGAACGCCTGGTTGGCCGTGTCCGCAGCATCAGGGATCAACTGTCCGGTTAATCTATGCGTCGGACATCCGGTGAACCTCTGATGTGTCGTCATTGCGAGGAACGCAGTGACGCGGCAATCTCCAGCTGATTGATTCCATCGTGCAGGATTGCTGCGCTACGCTCGCAATGACGGCGTTTAAATAACTAATCAGAGATTTTCTAGACAAGCCCGAGATCGAACAGCGACTGCGTCAGCACGAATAGCGCCGACGCGATACCGCCGGCCATTGGCACCCAGACAGGCACGCGGATTATGCCGGGCGGATGCGCAGACAGCCGCTTCAACCGCCACAGCGACAGGTTCACCAGGGCAAACACGACCAGCAGGAAATAACTGGTCGCCTTGGCAAGGGTTTCCAGCGGCAACCACAGCGCCATGACCAACAGCAACATCGACACAGTTACCGTCGCGAGTACCGGTGTATGCGTCGTCGCACTGACCTGCCCGAAGACAGCCGGCAACCAGCCCTTGCGTGCCATCCCGTAACCCACACGCGACGCCATGATCAGCTGGATCAGCGCGCCGTTAATAACAGCAAACAGACTGATAAACGTGATGACGACCGGTTCGCGTCCGGTCATATGCTGGTACAACCACGCCAGTGGTGCATCCGCGGCAGCCAGCTCGTCAACCGGCGCACTGGCGACAGCGGCCAGCGCAACCAGGAAATACAACGCCGTTGAAACAAACAAGGCGATCAGGATGGCCCGCGGTAAATTCCGCACCGGGTCCCTGACCTCCTCCGCAACGTTTACCATGTCCTCGAAACCGATAAAGGCATAAAAGGCCAGGAAACCACCGATAAAGATACCGGTCCACCGCACGTCGCCGAAGTGCAGCGATGGCAACGCCAATTCCGTGCCGGCCGCCAGCATACCGGGGGCCGCTACATACAGAATGATCAGCAACCCCACGACCTCGACCAGCGTCACCAGTGCCGCCGTCCACACCGATTGACTGATTCCCCAGGCCGCCAGCCCACCCAGCAGGCAGGTCATCACGAAAATTACAGCGACATCCGGCACGTTTACAAAGACCTGCAGGTAGCCGGCAAAC
>JAOULY010000034.1 GCA_029881775.1 Gammaproteobacteria bacterium | reverse complement strand
GGGTCATCGCGATAACGCACAATATGGTGAACATGTAATTGCGGCACGATGTTACCCAGCGCCGCAATGTTCAGCTTGTCCGGCGCAAAGGCACACTCCAGTGCACGTGACAGGCTGACCGATTCCTGCAACAGCTGCTGCTGGTCAGCGTCAGACAACTGGTGGATCTCGGTAATGTCCGCACGCTCAGGCACCAGTATGAACCACGGGTAATTTGCATCCAGCATCAACAGCAACTGGCACAGCGGGTAATGCCCGACGACCAGGCAGTCCTTTGCCAGTTGCGGATGCAGTGGCACCTTATGCCGGTTCCGGCTCGGCTTCGCGAACCGCCGCAGCTGCTGCCGGCTGCGTTGCGTCCCTGCCGTCGCCGGTTTTTGCCGCACCACCGACCGCCTCGACCAGTTGCGGCAGGAATGCCGCAAGCTCCAGTACCATGATGGTGAAGTCCAGGTCGAAGCGACTGGCCGGGTCATCCGCCTCGGTCTCCTGCTCGGCATCCTGCACGATATCCTCGAAACGCAGGCGCTTGATCGACAGGTCTTCGTGCAGTACGAACGACAGCCGATCGGTCCAGCGCATGGCCAGCTTTACGGCGCGCTTGCCACCCTTGATATGGTTGCGCACTTCCGCCGCACCGAGGTCCTGGTGCTTGCAGGTCACCACACCGCCATCGGGTTGCGGATGCTTCAGCTCGCAGTCATCGCCCAGCTCAAAGCCGGACGGCAATTGTCCACCGTCCAGCCAGCGCGTCATGTAAGCCGACAGCGACTTGTCCGATTGCAGCGGTGTTGCGGGCAGGCGCCCCAGTGAATTGCGCAACTGCGACACCAGCAACTCGGCCTTGCCGGGCGAGGCGCTGTCGACAATTAGCAGCGAGTTGCGCGTATCGATATAGGCAAACTGGTTGCTGATGCGCGTCAGTGCGCGCGGCAGCAGGTCGACAATGATTTCTTCCTTCAGGCGCATCTTCTCGCGCCGGTAAATCTCGCGCGATTCCGCCGCCTCGATATCCGCCACCTTGTCATCGAGTAATTGTTTAACGACGCCGGCCGGTATCAGTTTTTCCTCCCGGCGCAGGCAGACCATGATGTAACCGTTGGCCGCGTGCACCAGGTGTTCGCCATGACGGCCGAGCGGCGGTGCCCAGCCGGCGGCCACCATGTCCATCTTGCGGCAGCCGCTGAACGCATCGTCCTGGAGATGTGCGGCAAGCTTTTCCGGAGTGGTAGTGAACGGATCCTGCAGCCGATAAACCTGTAAATTTCTAAACCACATAAATCCGCCTGTCTGTTACGAAGGCGGCACATTATGGTTAATCCAAACGCCAAAGACCAGCCCTCAGCGCGAGATTTCAGATCAACAGATCACCGCTGACGATACGCATAATCAGCAGCAGGTCGGCCACATTGAAAATGCCATCGGAGGCCGGCAAGCCATTGACCAGTTGGGCAACGTCACCGCGCTCGGGATTAAAACCAACGTTGTATTTTTACGGAATTAAACGGTGTGAACCGGCGCCACATCAGCCAGCGACATTACCGTTGCCACAACAGACGGGGTATCCGGGACTCCTCTCTTTGCTCTACCTGTACTGAACACATTAACAGTCAATATTGCGACGCCTTATACAAGTACCATTGTATTTCATGCGCTTACAAGACCTACTTCAGACAATTCCAAGGCCTTATGCGGGCACTGAAAAAAGGCATGGCATGCCGCGAAAAACCACCGCCGGGAGACATAAAAATGCCTTCACAATGGCCGAGACATTTTCAATTGAACTGAGGTATTATCAGCCTGTACGACATGGAGGGGGGCAGGATTTTTTATGCCGCTTGAAAGATCGTTAAGTCGAAGGTTGCATTTTTATCAGGTCATCCCGGTAGATTCCAACAAAACGCCTGTTTGGTTCCTTGTTTAAATTGCAATTGATTTCCAGTAAATTTTCATCAGAGGTGTTACATGGCTACAGGTACTGTTAAATGGTTCAACGAGTCCAAGGGTTTTGGTTTTATTGCTCCCGCCGATGGTGGTGAAGATGTATTCGTACATTTCTCTGCAATCAACGGTGATGGCTTCAAAACACTGGCAGAAGGCCAAACAGTAAATTTTGATGTCGAGCAGGGACCGAAAGGTCTTCAAGCGATCAACGTCATCGGACAATAACAACACGACAGTCAGACTATAAGAAGACCCCGCCTTGCCGCGGGGTCTTTTTTTCACCAATGATTAACCAGCACAGCGCAGCGCGTGTTCGCTTCCCCGGCTGATGGGCCGTTACCGCCCACCTGCCCCCCGATCTTCACCCTACATAACCGGCACCGGTTACCAGGCGCTTGCCAATGAATTGCAGGCGCTCTGGAAACGACGCAGCGGCGTAACGAAAGCACTGACAGCTGCCGCCGCCGAGGGTGACCGTTCGGAAAACGCAGAGTACATCTATCGCAAGAAAGAGCTGCGTGAAATCGACCGGCGCATCCGTTACCTGCAGAAACGCCTGCCGGACCTGAAGGTGGTGAATGAACCACCCGACGATTGCGGGCGGGTATTCTTCGGCGCCACCATCACCCTGGAAGACGACGCAGGCGTTCATGTGGTCTACCGCATTGTCGGTGCAGACGAGTTCGATCCCGCCAAAGGCTGGATCAGTATCGATTCACCCCTGGCTATTGCACTACTGGGGAAACGACCGGACGAGGATATCCGCGTCGATACGCCGGCCGGAATCGCCAGCTATTACATCGTGTCGATCAGGTACTGACAACCGCGCAGCGCAGATCATTCATCGCGGGTGATCTTGCCACGCAGCTGCTTGTCGCGCCCGCGACGGGTTTTCTGATCGAGACGTTGTCGCTTTGAGCCGGCCGTCGCACGCGTGGGAATGCGTTTGCGCTGGACCACCATGGCACGCCTGACCAGCTCGCCCAGCCTTTCCAGCGCATCCAGCCGGTTCTTGTCGCGATCACGGAAACGCTGCGCCTTGATAACGACAATGCCATCCTTGCTGATACGCCGGTCCGGGTATGTCAGCAGGCGCTGCTTGCAGTCCTGCGGCAAGCTGGAGCCACGGATGTCGAAACGCAGCGCAACAGCGGACGACACCTTGTTGACGTTCTGCCCGCCCGGACCGCCGGCACGAATGGCCGTCAGCTCGATTTCGCTGTCCGGGATGCGGATGGAACGGTTGACAGTCAGCACGGCGGCCCGCCCCTACTGCGCCTGCGTCTTGAATGCGCCGCAGCGTTCACAGCGCAGCCGGGTGACCAGCCTGCCCTGCTTGCTGTCGAAGGTGGTGTCGCCGTCAACTGTCCACTTGTGAAAGCCGCGGCGACACAGGGTATTGCCTTTTGCGCGCTCGGCAGCAGTCGGCTTCCTGAAACGTAGAATATCGGCCATGCGTGATTGCCGCGCGCTTTTGGAGAACGACCTTTGCCGGTACGAAGGCTAGTGGGTGCGTGCCCCGAGCAGGCGCGACTTGAAGCGCTGCAACAGTGTCTGTGCACCGTAACCCGGTATAACAGCCTGCCGGGTACCCGCCTGCGTTTCAATGGACGGCGACAATTTCGCCTGGCCCCAGTTAACGGCCTTTTCTTCTTCCATGACTCGCGCCGGACGCAACGGGTCTGCGCCCAGCGTACCGACCAGCCCGGCCAGGTATTCAGGGCTGCGGGTGTTCTCCAGCCGCGTCCTGGCCGCGGCCAGGCGCTCACCGATACCAAGGCGTTCTGCTTCATCAGCATAACTTTCGTTTTGCAGGAACGACTGCAGGCATTCCACATGGCCTTCCCACAGCTTGATGTCACGCGCCTGCTTCAGTTCCAGTCGCTCACGGTACCAGTCGGATGACAACAGGCTTTCGCGGGTGAACATGGCCCGGAAATCGGGGTGATGCGCATCCATGCCGGCATATTTACCGGTCGCCATGATAATGAGCAGGGCCTGCAGCGGCGGGCAGGCATCCTCGATGCTGCCGTCTTCCAGGTAGCGCTTGGCCACCATCTGGTGTGCCTCGGTAATATTATTGATGCCGTCGACATAGGCCTCGATGCCCTGCACTTCCGGTTTCAGAATCTCCTCGGTGAACACCGCGTCCGGCTTGTCGAAGATCTTGCCCATGAAGCCATGCACAAAATGCTGAGTGATACGGTAACCCAGGCGACTCGCCAGCACGGTCTTGCCAGCATGCTCGAAGTCCTCGAGCCGCTCCAGGTAACCATGCTCGATCAGGTAACCGGGCTCGCGCTCTTCCGGTGACAGGCGCGCCCATATCTCGGGAATCAGCAGGCTGATGTCATGGTCAACACGCACATATGGACCCACATAACCGGCCGAACTCGAGAAGCCGGCGTAGCCGGTGAGGATGAACGACACCAGCGCATTGTTCAGGTCCGCCGTCGGGCGCAACGCATTGAACGGTCCCTTGGTCAGGGCGCCCTCGGTACCTGCACCCGTGGTTGACGGTGACTTGCCGGTCAGGCTGCAGACAAAGTCCATGAACAGTTCGGGCAGTTCCTGGTAGTGAATCGGGTTGTAGACCGCCAGCGGACGGATCCCCGGTTCAGGCGGGTTGTTGCGACGCCCGGTCAGTACCGCATCGACCGGGTGGCAAATGGCGTCGGCAGGGGCCAGCTTGCGATGCAGGCGTATGCTCATTTCTGCAAGATACTTGCGCTCCGGCCTGACGATATCCGGACGCACCTGCAGGTAACGCGGATTCAGCGACGGCTTGCCATCGACAATGCGCGGGTGTGCAGATGACACGGTATAGGTGGTACCGTTCTCATGCGCCGTTTTCAACATGGCCTGCATCGGCGGCGTGAACTGGTAGAACGTATGCACATCCTCGACCAGCGCGGCCAGTTTCTTCTGATCCAGCGGTTCGAAGTTGGCGATAAAGTTATCCGGCTGTGACATATCCAGCTCGGTCTGCTTGTCAAACCCGGGATGCTTGGCTTCGTCCGGGCGCTGGAACAGGCGGTACTCGCAGTTTTTCACCAGCTTGATGCTGCGATCACTGTTAACTTCCGGTCCACAGTTATCGATACAGTCGGCCGGTACCACGACCGATGCGGAAATATCATCTTCCATCTGCACCTTTTCCGTGGCAATGAAGTCCTGGCGCAACTTGAACGTGCGCCACTTGCCGTCACGGTCGAAACCGACCCGCAGGTAAGAGGCCACGATGTTGCGTCCGTCCAGCTTGAGTTCGTGCGCCGGTGCGCCATCGACCTCGTCGACGGACAGGTGACTCTGCCAGTCAGTGCCCCACTCGGGCCGGTAGAAGCGTTTAATGAGAAATACCAGTGCAAGTATTCGCGGAGAAATCGAACCCAGCCAGTTATTGTACTCATCGGTGGTCGAAGACGTCGGTGTCAGCAACTTGATGACCGAACCCAGGCTACGCTCGGCGCTCAGCGGCTGCCGTCTCGCATCCCGATCTTCTTTTTCAAATCCCGGCTTGAAACGTCGCGTGTAATCCCGGTCGAAAATCTCCTGCACACGTTCCAGGTCCTTCTGCAGGTCGTCGATGAACAGCGGCCGGTAGATGACTGCATCGTTCATTGATTTGGAAATTTCCGATTTGCCGCCACCGGATACCGTGCACGGTTTGTGGCAGAAAGTCCCTTCCGGGTTCATTCCAACCAGCCGCCAGGACGGCGCGCCCGGGTGCTTGAGCATTTCAATCTTGTAGCCGTTCGGTTGCATGTAAATCTGCTCGGGCCTGAGCGGAATCGTCTGCGTCTCGCCGTCTTTATCCCATGTAATGGTCTGCGCGTTGAGGTCCATACGGACTTTCTGCGGCACATAGATAATTTGCGGGTACTTTCGATCGATGCCGTAGCCTTCCGGCTGCAGGTCCATCAGCTCGCTGCAGCGCGCGTACAGGTCCTCGAACGAGTAACCGGGCGTGGTGTAGGTACGACTGTCGACGCCGTATTCCTCACCGTGGTTGCGGCACGGAAACGCCAGTGCACCACCGGCATGTTCCTCTTCGGCCATGCCGAACAGGTTGGCCGAGTAACCCAGTTGCGTCTTGACTTCTTTCTTGCAGTAACCGAAATAGTTATCCGCCAGCATGGTTACGATCACGCCGCTCTCGTCGCGCGCCGTCAGCTTGAATGCCTGGCCATCATTGTACAGTTCATCGGCGGATTCCCAGCACATGCCGTCGTGCTTCTGTCGATCGGTGGCCTTGCTGACATGCGGCAAGCCGGCATCCTGCTTGGTCATTCCCACCAGGTGCGGGGCGAGGATCACGCAACCGGTGGTCCCGGTCCAGTGTTCCACGTCGAGCGCCGCATCGAATTCTGTCAGGTAAGGGTTGCCGCCGTTGCCGAAAATACTCTCGACGAAATCCAGGTTGCTGACCAGGTTACCGGGCGCCAGGAAATGTACTTCCATGGTCTTCTCGGCGTCCTTCCCGGGAATTTCTGGACATACCACCGGGCGCAATAACAGTGACACGAACATGCGCGCAGGCTTCGGCAGGTTACTGGTAAACGGGATGGTCATCAGGTCATCCGGCGCATTCAGCGCACGCGCCAGCATCCGTGCAAACGTCAGCTTCGGCACGGCCTTTTTGTCGCCGGGAATCGGTAGCCCGCCTTCGGTTACATGGAACGAGCCTTTTGTGGTCCGACGGTCACTGGCCGGATTGTGCAGCACGCCCTGCGCGACCCGGTAACTGGATACGATATCGGAATGAAACGCGTCCTTGCCGAGCGGCAGTGACAACTCGCGCGCAACGCCATGCCGGTCCAGCACGAATGTCTGGCCGGGCAGTTTCGGCGTCTGTGGCAGCGACAGCTCTTCGAGGTAGCGATCGATAAAGGCCTGGATGCGACGATCAACCGGACACTGGTGGCTGGCCAGCAGGCGGTTCTTTTCACGATAACTTCTCAGCAGGTCACGCGAGATACCGAAAAAGTGTTCGGCCTTCTCGGGCACACAGGTTGGCTGGCCGGATGATGCCAGCTTCAGGTTGATATAAAGCTGTATTTTTTCGCGTTCTTCTTCCGGATTATTATTGGCCTTGTTCAGGCCAAGTACGTGGGCAAAATCCATACTTTCCTCCGCTGGATAGCCAGGCTGCCGCATTGTGTCACCGCCGGGCCGCTGGGATGCGTATCTTATCGAATCCGCTCATACAAAACAGCGCAGTTGCAGGACAAACCTGCTGCTCTATACGAGATATTTAATATAAGCTATTGTTTAAGTAGTATAACAGGCGACTTTCTTTTCAGCCAGACGGGACCGGGTACTGGCACGCCCGGCGGGCTCAATGGCCACTTTCGCACGGCACACAGCGGCCTGGTTCAGTGCATGGGGGTGAAATCAACAGCGACCTGTTTACGGTAATCCTGGTCGTAAATAAACTCGATCGACACCTGCTCACCGTGCTCCTCGATCTTGACCTGTTTGAGTTCCGGTAAACGGATAGCAAGGTAGCTGCACATGGCGGCCGCCATCGACTCGTCACCGGATTTCAGGGCGTGCACCAGGTTGCCGGCCGCAAACTGCGCGCGCTGGGTAAGATCCGGGTCAGTCACGGTTTCCTCACCAATAAGGATCCCGGTCCTCATCTTTTCATCCATCTTGTCGAGGTATGCCGCCTGGTGATCAGGCAGCAGCCTGTCCCTGTCGTACTCAAGCTGTGCAATCCCGTTCAGCATGACTGCCATGATGTTTTGCATGACGCGCTCTCTTCTTTTTGTGGCAATAACCGGAAGGGCTATTGTAGTCGTCTGTGCACTGTTGCAAAGGAGATTTAGCCATTGTTATGGCCAACAGCAGGCAAATAACCGGAAAATCATATCCCTGCCACTGCAGTTCACACGCGCCGATCTGTATCCATCCGGCACACCGGATGGCGTGATTAATCTGCCAGGCGTGATCCTGCTGTTGCAGCCGGCACTCAATTAACCGTAATGATTACTCGTCAGTACCGCGGCGTCCCGTCACCAGTTTCAACAGTACCAGCAGCAAAGGCGTGCCATGCAACAACAGGTCGAAGATATCGATCGGCCTGCTCAGATTGCCTGCCGCTAACAGCTTGAGCTTCTCCCACAGGTGCGGTTCCGGCGTAAATGGCGCCAGCGCCAGCACGATGGCCAGCGGCAGCAACAGCGCCATCGGGATACTGTCCAGCCACTTCATACCATTACTCCCGTCATATTCAGTACCTGATCAGCAGCGGCTCGTAGCCATAAATTGCACTCAGATGGTGTAAAACGGCATGCTGTCCCTGCTCGCGCCAGATACGGCCAACCTCTTCATTGACCGCACGGTAGCGGTCCTCGAGAACCAGATCGCTCGATTGTTCGGCAGCCAGCGACGTCACGATTTCCAGCCACATCCGGCTGGCACCCATGATCATGGCCGGCCATGCCTGCTGCACCACCGGCAACCAGTCCTGGTCGCTGGTATCTTCGATGGCCGGCCGCTTGATCTCACCCAGGTCATCGAACAGGACACGGGTAACCTGCCCGTCGCGACGTAACTGCGCCAGCACCGGGTGCGCGCCCAGTTCATTGTAGACACGCTGCGCGCCGGCGGCCGTGGCGTAGAATATGAAACTGAAAACATGGCCATAATCATCATCCGCAGCACGCCGGTGAAAACGCCAGATCAGGATGTCGCGGTAATGATGATCGAACACCGGGGCAATCACCTCGCCCGCTAACAAGGTATCGATATGCCATTGCGGCGACTCGTCGTCCGGACGATCAATGAAAAAGCGCGCATACCACCAGCCTTCCCCGTCCGGCAACGTTTCGCCTGCTGCAGAATTATTCGGCGTCAAGGGTTCCGGTGTCTTCGGCACAAGCGTACAGGCATTAAGAAAAATACCCAGTAACAACAGCAGCAACCATTCGCCGGTTTTGTGCATTCTGCCTCCACAACCACGTATTCAATAGACGAAAACATCATACAGGTAATCCTGTCAGGCACCAGAACGTCGCAGCTGTTCGAGCAACTCGCTCATGCGATCCACGTCGACCAGCAGGCGCTGCGGTATGCCACCGGGCGCTGCGTCTTCCACCCGCAGTCAGTGTCGCATGGCCACGCCGTCGCCCTGCATGCGGCCAAACAGTAACTGCTAAAAACCCACGCAGTCCTCCGTACGCGCCCAGCTGGCTGTTGCCGGTTGCAAACTTTGCCGACCGCTTGCAAGCAAACCGATGTGCCCGTAACGAATTCCCAGGACACGGACCAGCTCCGCCTGGTACGAATCCAGCAACGCGGTGATCTGTATAACACACCGGGTCAGCTTGCGTGGCTGCTGTGGCGCAGACGCTATTTCGAACACCGCCAATACAGCACTCCTTGACGTAACTCAGTACAGGAATTCACGATCTGACTATACTGTACTTACTTAATCCCTAAACCATCACCTGGAGATTGCCATGTTTCTGAAAGACAAAAACTCGGAAGACCTGGTCGAGGTCCTGTCACTCAACGACCTGTTCGATCCATTTTGCAAAAACCTCGTCGGTCGTTATCAGCATGGAGAAGAGCGACAGGACCCGGAAAAATTTGCCAAGGCCGACCTGGCGTTCCCCTCCGGTGAAGGTTTGCCGAAATGCTGGCTGGATGCCCACTACCGCGAAAGTGAAATGCAACGTTAAACCGCCGATATATCTATTGGTACGACGGGACAGTACTGGAGCAGGCATACAACCAGCCTGGCCGTGATCATATCCTGTTGTTTTAATAGTGAAATAAAATAGCTTCACCCGCTCGCGTGCTGGTGTATAATTATTTCATTATTTACTAATCTATATGGAGAGGCTGCCATGATGCTTCGTACGTTCGCACTCGCACTGCTCGCTGTCCCGCTACTTATTTCAACATCTGCCCAGGCCTGGTGGGGCGGACCCGGCCAGGGGCATAACAGTTACTACGGCGCCGGCCCGGTCAACGCCAATACCGGTGGCAGCTTCAATTTCAACGGTTCTTTCAGCGGCCGCGGTGCCGGCAATGGCTATAACCGCTTTGGCGGCTATAACGGCTATGGCCCCCACCCGTACCTGCGCCCGGCGCCACAGGCACAGTCATGGATAATTCGCGGCGTGAACTTCAAGTACGATTCTGCCGAACTCACACCGGAGTCCATGAAAATCCTCGACAGCGTTGCCGAGGTGGTCCGCAGCAGGCCGGTACAACCGCTGGAAGTCGGCGGGCATGCCAGTGCCGAGGGCGATGACCCGTACAACATGAAACTTTCCAACCTGCGCGCACAAACCGTCCGCGCCTACCTCGTCAAGCGCGGCATCAGCGGAGACCTGCTGACCTACCGCGGTTATGGCGAAACCCGCCCGCTGGTCGAGAACATGACCGAGCCGGGGCGTCGCGTGAATCGCCGTGTTGAACTGACACCGGTATTCCACGCACAGCGCTGATCAGGACTGCGAAAGCACATGGATAATGGTAATATGCAGCTATTCACAAGCATCTGGAGGAAACGCGGTATGAAAATCATGCGACTTACAATGAGCTGGCTTCTGAGTATCATGCTGGCACTCTCCCCGGTCATGAGCGCTCAGGCGGCCATTGTCGATAATGATGCCCTGCTCGCAGAAACACCGACGCAGCAGCATACCCGTGACAGCCTGCAACAACTGTTCATGCAGGACCAGGTCCGTGAACAACTGCAGGCACTCGGTGTCAGCCCGGAATGGGCCAGTGAGCGTGCGCGCACACTGACCGATGCCGATCTGGCCCGCATCAATAACGGCGCAGGCCAACTGGAAGCCGGCAGTGATAGTGTCCTCGGTGTACTACTGGTCATTTTTATCGTTTTCGTGATTACCGACATCATCGGTGCCACCGACATCTTCCCCTTCATACACCCGGTCAGATAACAACCGGTTGCTCCGACTCATGAACACCCGCTGCAAGGCGGGTGTTCTGCTTTGCGGTCTGTTACTGACTGGATGCGCCAGCCCGCCACAGACCCGGCAACTGCTGCATGCACAGCCGGACGCTCTACCGCTCGTGCACGAAATTGTGCAGACGCCCTTCTTCCCGCAGTCCCGTTACCAGTGCGGACCAGCGGCACTGGCAACGGTATTGTCGGCGCACGGCATCGACATCACAGCCGATGCTCTCGTTGAGCAGGTCTATACACCCGGCCTTGCGGGCAGCATGGCGGAAGAAATAACCGCCACGGCACGCCGCTACGGCATGCTGGCCTACCCGCTGGCCCCTGAACTGGAAGATGTGCTCGCCGAGATTGCGCATGATCACCCGGTACTTGTTTTCCAGAACCTCGGACTGCGCTGGATTCCGCGCTGGCATTTTGCCGTCGTGGTCGGTTATGACCTTGGCTCGCAGTCACTGGTACTGCGCTCCGGCAAGACGCGTCGCTGGACCACCCCGCTGGCAACATTCGAGCGGACATGGGGCCGGGGGCGGCACCGTGCATGGGTCATCGTGCCGGCCGGCACCGTGCCACACACGGCGGATGTCTTGCCGTACCTCAAGACCGCCCGTGAACTCGAACGGACCGGTAAGCCCGGTGCCGCCCGACAGGCCTGGCTGGCCGGTACGGTGAGGTGGCCGGAAAACTTCCGGGCATGGATGG